>CAJTYI010000022.1 GCA_910584215.1 uncultured Roseburia sp.
GCTGGCGCTTCTCAGTTATGTCAGTGAAAATGAGCGGTGTAATATCAGGATTCGTCAAAAAGAAGGCATTGATGCTGCAAGAAAGAAAGGGGTGAAATTTGGCAGACCGCCCAAACCGATCACAAAAGAATTTGTAAAAGTTTATAATAGTTGGCTGGCTAAGGAAATTACGACGGAGGAAGCTGCGAGACGCTGTAATTTTACAAAATCTACCTTTTATTACTGGGCAAAGAAACAACGCAATAGTTATGTGTAACGATTAAAATAGCGTTCAAAAAAGGTATACTTTTTTTTAACATTGTTTATGGGTAAAATTTCCGTCATATTTCATAAAAAAGCATCTAATTGATTGTTGATTTTTTGCCGAAATAATGATAAAATAATCAAGATATCTTAACTAAAAGGCGTTCAAAAAAGGTATACTTTTTTTGAACAGACAAGGTTATACAGCACATAAAGGGTCATTTGTATATGTCCCGAAAGAGTGAAACAGGTAATGTCAGAAACAATATGCAAGACAGTCTGCCAGTATAACAGAGAACCTATCCCGGCAGAGGATATGGAAAAATTAAAGGAAATTGCGCTTGATTACAGTAAAGTAAAGGACTGTATCTATCATCGATACGGCGGAATCGGCAGTTTATCCAAAATCTATCCGGGTTATACGGTACAAAATGAAATGACAAAAAGTGGTCTGCGGGCTGAATTAAGAATGCCGTCAGTCTACTTTAATCTTGCAGTCTTTGACGCGCTCGGCGATATCAAAAGTCAATGGACGCGGACTAAAACAAAGATTACCCAGATGATTGGCGCGAATGAACACTTTACCGCTGAGGAAAAGCATTATCTTCGCTTTGTGCTGAAAACGCCGGATGCGTTTGCTGCGATAGTAAATCAAAGTGAGATCAACCTGCCAAAAGCGCTTTGGGAGAAGTATGAAGAGATTGGGAACGCGGTCGATAGGGGAAAGCTCAATCGTTACTTGTGCAGACAGGTCAGAAAATACAATGTCAGGCTGCATACAGGACGACCCACAGGATTTTCGCTATCGGAACGCGCATACCGCTATGCAGATCACGGGATATATATATCGACAAAGCAGAGCCGTCAGCGTATTTTTGTACCGCTTACCGATAATAACAGATATTGCTCACAAATCTATATCAAGCTGGATTATGATGCCAGAAACCTGCAGATTAAAATACCCATCAACGTGTCAGTTGTAAACCATCCGGGATATTGCAAACAGGTAGGAATTGCATTTGGAATATTTGATATGCTGACTACGGACGAGGGTCATGTATATGGGGAGTGCCTGGGTAAATATCAGACGGAATATGCAGAATGGATACGGGAGCAGACAGGGAGCTATAACCGTAATAAAAAAGACAACCCAGGCCGTAAAAAGTATCATGCGAAAAAGAGAAAGATGGAAGAACGGCTTCACAGCTATATCAATCAGGAAATTAACCGTTTTCTAAGGATAGAACAGCCGCAGACGGTTTATATGGTCAAAATGCCCAAACCATCTGCCGCCTGGCAGACATGCGGCGTTAATAAAAAGATCAATCACTCCGTTTCCATGTGGCAGCGGGGGTATATCAGGCAAAGGCTGGAACAGAAGTGCCAGGAGCAGTCGATTCAGTTGACGGAAGTAATTGGAAAGGATATCAGTACAGAATGTAGTCAGTGCAAGGCCGCCGGCATCAAGCGCACGGGCAATTTTTTTTGTCCGGTTTGTGGCTATGAGGTAAGTGAAAAGCAGAATACGGCGGAAAATGTATTGGATCGCGGCAGAAAAGGAGCCGTGATTCGTAAATGAGATCATAAGAACAGCCGTTAGATAAATTTTGGCCGTTGGCCAGGGTTTTACCGGAAGAACATTTGTTTGGTACGGACTAAACGGCGCGTTCATGATAGTCAGGCAGAGCCTGCGATAAAAAAGAGAAACGGCATGCGAAGATAGTGTTTTGAGAAAAACGAAACATTATGTATTGGGTATGCCAAGACCCGGTGAACACAACGCGAATAAATTCGCGTGGAAGTTTGCATAAACAGCAAACGTTCCGCCATGATGTGATATGTGAGGTAGCCGGGAGCGAAGCGGAGTGATCCGCATCATCCGATCTGGGTGACCAATGTGCCTTATTTGAATCAATAATTGTGTTATAAGTGGGTTTCGGTTTTATACATAATCCATATGATATGTGGAGGACAAGATGCTGTTTAGCCATTCAATAAAAATTGATAAAAAAGAAATAAACGATTTATCGCATACCTTTGTTATTGCCGAGGCGGGTGTAAACCATAATGGTGACATAACATGCGCAAAAGAAATGATAGACGCCGCCCGGGAGGCAGGAGCGGATGCAGTTAAATTTCAAACATTTAAAACGGATCAACTAATTTTAAAAAATGTAGAAAAGGCTCCATATCAGAAAAGAACAACGGAAAACGGCGAATCTCAATATGAGATGCTAAAAAAGTTGGAATTGTCTAAAGGGCAGACAGCGGAACTTATGGATTATTGTCGAAAGAAAGATATCATCTTTCTCTCGACACCTTTTGAAAAAATGAGTCTCGATGAGTTGGATTCATTGGGTGTTCCTGCATTTAAGATTGCAGCGACCGATTTGACCAATATACAGTTTTTGGAGCAGGTAGCAGATAAAAAGAAACCCATATTTTTATCAGCCGGAATGTGTTATTTGGATGAGGTCAGACGCGCGCTGGAAGCAATTGCTCCAATCAATAATCATGTAGTGTTATTACAGTGCACGGCAAATTATCCAATTAAAAATACAGAGGCTAATCTTAATGTAATCAGAACATTCAAAAAAGAGTTTGATATGCTGGTTGGCTATTCAGATCACTCGCAGGGAGTTGGAGCGGCGCCATATGCTGTTGTAGCAGGAGCGAAAGTCATAGAAAAACATTTCACTTTGGATCAAAAGATGGCGGGGCCTGATCATAAAGCGTCTGTTTCAGTTGATGAATTGAGACAATTAATCAGAGATATTAGACGTGCGGAAGCATATTTGGGGGATGGAATAAAAATGCCTTCTTGCTCAGAGCAAATGACCAGAAAATCTCTGCAAAAATGCTTTGTGGCAAAAAGGGATATTAAGCGCGGGGAAATATTTACGAACGAAAATATCGTTGCAAAAAGAACCAACGGTGAGGGTATATCTGCGCTATATTATAAAGACATTCTTGGCAGAACGGCGGTAAGAGAGTTTGCAATGGATGAAATAATTGAAATTTAGGCTGTATTTGGAAGGAAAAATTCAAAAATGATATATGTCTCTTCTTCCTGTATTCATAACAACAAAATAAGTGAGATTATTGAAATATACGCCAGGGCGGGAATAAAAAATATTGAATTGTCAGGAGGTACAAGTTATTACAGCGGAATAGAGGAGGATTTAATCCGGTTAAAAGACTTATATGGGATTAATTATGCCTGCCATGCATATTTTCCGCCTCCCCAAATTCCTTTTGTGGTCAATCTGGCAGCCTGCGACGAAGAAGTATATCGGCAGTCTGTAGAACATTATGTTCATTGTATGGAGTTGATGCGTCGGATCGAGTGCAAATCTTTGTCGGTACACGCAGGTTTTTTGATTGAGGTACAGCCGGACAAGATAGGGAAAACGTTAGATTATGAAATTATTTACGAGGAACAGAAAGCGTATGACAGATTTTGCAAAGCGTACAGGCAGCTGGAACAATTGTGTAACGAAAATGGTATTATGCTGTACTTGGAAAATAATGTATTGAGTCCAGAAAATTACAAGGGATTTCAATCGCATAACTATTTGATGATGACGGATTATGCGTCCATTATGAAGATGAAAGAGCAATTGGAGTTTAACCTGCTCTTGGATATAGGTCACTTATATGTTTCATCTCACACATTGGGTTTGAATTTTGAGCAAGAGTTTGAGTTGTTGAAAAATGATGCAAAATGGATTCACCTTAGTGAGAATAACGGACGGAAGGATGAACACAAACCGTTGAAACCAAACAGTCCAATTATGAAAGCATTTCTAACTGCCGACTGTCGCTCTATAGACATTACGCTTGAGACGGCAGGTGACATCAATCAGATTTTGGCAAGTATGGAACAGGTTAAAAGGAAAATAAAAGAGGAAAGAATATGAACGTAGAAGAATTGGTTTGCAATCAAGCTTCCACAATAAAAGAAGTTATGATGTGCATTGATCAAAACGCGAAAAGGACAGCTTTTATTGTAGATGATGAAAAACGGCTTGTCGGTATTGTGACTGACGGAGACATCAGAAGACTGTTGCTGGAAGGATACGGGTTAAATCAGATTATAGAGAAATATATGCACAAAAATTTTGTGTATGCGTCAAAAGGTGATGAGCCGGGGGTTATCAGAAAAAAATTTAGTGATAGCATTACGATTATACCGGTCGTGGATGAAAATATGCGGCTGATAGATTTTTCTGAATATAACGAAAATGTTCATATCTCACTGGCTCAGCCCCAGTTAAACGGAAATGAGTACAAGTATTTAATGGATGCATTCCTTTCTACCTGGATATCCAGTACTGGAAAATATGTGACGCAGTTTGAACAAAAATTTGCGGAATATTGCGGGGTTTCATACGGAGTGGCAACCTCGAATGGGACGACAGCGCTTCACCTGGCATTGGCGGCACTGGGTATTGGGGCAGGGGATGAGGTGATTGTACCGGATCTTACATTTGCGGCAACCATCAATGCGGTTCTCTATACGGGTGCGACGCCGGTTATTGTGGATATTGAGGAGGACAGCTGGTGTATAGATCCGGAGCAGATGCAAAAAGCTATTACCCCACATACAAAGGCTGTGATTCCTGTACATATTTATGGACAACCGTGTGATATGGGAAGAATTATTCAAATCGCACAGGAACATCAATTGTATATTGTAGAGGACTGTGCGGAAGCGCACGGTGCGGAATGGGATCATAGAAAAGTGGGTTCATTCGGAGTGATCTCATGTTTCTCTTTCTTTGGGAATAAGGTGATTACGACCGGCGAAGGCGGGATGTGCATTACTGACAGGAAAGATTTAAATGATAAAATGCGTATGCTGCGCGACCATGGGATGAGCAGGGAAAAAAAATATTACCACGAAGTGATAGGGTTCAATTACAGAATGACCAATATGCAGGCCGCGGTAGGCGTGGCGCAGTTGGAGCGCATCGATCAAATATTGGACTGGCGGTTGGCGCTCGAAGATAAATACCGTGATTTGTTTGCCGGGGTAGCAGGAATACAGATGCAAAAAAACGATTTTGCGAACAGAAAGAAAATTGCATGGCTTGTATCTGTGCTGATAAAGGAAGAAAAGCGTGACAGAGTGCTGCAATTGTTAAAAGACAACCAGATTGATGCCAGGGCATTTTTTATACCGTTAAGTGAGATGGAAATTTATAAAGACTATGTGAAAGATTGTACCATAAGTAAAAAAATGTCAAAGATGGGAGTGAATCTTCCCACCACATCTGAGATTGATGAACAAAAAGTGAAAAAAATTGGCGCTCTCATTCGTTCTATTTTATAGTTAAGCGGAACAATAAAATGTAATGAATACCGTTTAGAAATGGGGGAGGCTAAAGGATTGGCAATCGTCATATATGGATGCGGTGGACATGCAAGAAGTGTGATCCATACATTGTGTGAGGAAGATAAAAAAAGGAAGATTATTCTGGTAGATGAAAAAGCAGGCATAGATGAGCGTATACTGGGATTTTTAGCCATGAGCAGCTATGAATTGAGATGCGGCGACGTATATATCGTTGCGGTAGGTGATAATGCCAAGCGAAAAGAAGTATATGAAAAACTAAAGAGTAATCAAGTGGGAAGAAGTATGGCTGTGATTTCACATGCCGCGAATGTGGGGATAGAGTCTCAAATAGGGGATGGTACGTTTGTTGCTCCCTGCGCGTATATTGGCCCGCAGGCTCAAATCGGCTTCGATACCATAATCAATACGGGCAGTATCATCGAACATGAGACAGTCATTGGGAATCACACGCACATTTCGCCCCGTGCAGTAATATGCGGTCGTTGTCGAATAGGTAATATGGTGTTTTGCGGTGCCGGAAGTACAGTTATTGATCAGGTCAGAATTTGTGACAACGTGATTGTCGGGGCAGGTGCGGTTGTAATAAAAGATATTAAGGAACCAGGAGTCTATGCAGGGGTTCCGGCAAGGAAAATAAAAGATAATCGGAATGAAAAGGACGCGGTGTAATGAGCAATTTAGCGATTATAACTGCCAGAAGCGGTTCAAAAGGAATCAAAGATAAAAATATTAGGCTGTTAAATGGAAAACCTTTGATGGCATATACGATAGAAAGTGCGCGAAAAAGTCAGTTTATAGATGAGGTAATGGTATCGACAGATTCTGAAGTTTATGCCGCCATTGCGAAAGAATATGGCGCAGAAGTTCCTTTTTTGAGAAGCAGGGAGACTTCGACAGATACTGCGAGTTCTAAGGATGTGATACTGGAAGTTTTGTCTGAATACAATAAGCGTGGCAAAAGGTATGATCAGTTTGTGATGCTGCAGCCTACTTCGCCATTGCGTACCGAACAAAATATTGATCGGGCATTTCAATTGTACTGGGAAAAGAAAGCCGATTCAGTGGTCAGTGTATGCGAATGTGAACACAGTCCGCTGTTAAGCAATACGCTGCCTGCGGATTGTAATATGTTTGGGTTTATCGAAAGTGAAAACAATGTGAGGCGGCAGGATTTAAAAACTTATTATAGGCTCAACGGAGCAATTTATATTTCAAAAGTAAGTACATTTTTGCAGATACAAACTTTTTACGGGAAAAATTCTTATGCCTATATCATGGAACAATGCCAGTCTATAGATATAGATTCAGAGCTAGATTTTAAAATTGCAGAGTTATTCATGGAAACCAATATGTAAGCCATACAGTTGAGGAGGATAGGACTATGGAAAGAAGAAATTTGATTCAGATGTACAATTTGCCGGAAGAGGTAAAATATTGTAAAAAATGTACGATGTCGAATCAGCGTCCGAGAATTACATTTGATGAGGAAGGCGTATGCAGTGCATGCCGGTTTAACGAATTAAAGAGAAAAACGGACTGGGACAAAAGAGAACAGGAATTAAAAGACCTCTGTGACAAATTTCGTTCAAAAGACGGTTCCTGGGATGTGATCGTGCCATGCAGCGGCGGAAAAGATGGAAGTTATGTGGCGCATCAGTTGAAATATAAATATGGGATGCATCCGCTTACGGTAACCTGGTCGCCGCTTGTCCCGACGGAAATCGGCAGAAAAAATTTAGATGCATTTATTGATATTGGCGGATTTGACAATATCTTGGGACGTCCAAACGGCGCCGTAAATCGTAAGCTGACAAAACTTGCATTGGAGTATCTGGGAGATCCTTTTCAGCCTTTTATATTCGGACAGTATAATTTCCCGCTTCAGATCGCGGTTCGATATGGTATTTCCTTAATCATGTATGGGGAAAACGGTGAGGTAGAGTATGGCGGCGATATGAAAAATGCATACCGGCCTACGAGAGAAATCACCGATTCGGATCGGCATTATTTTTCCGGGATGGGACCGGAAGTGTGGACGAAATATGGTCTGAGCGAAGAAGATTTGCTTCCGTATATGGCACCGTCATACGAGGCAATTAAGAAAAATAATACGGAGATTCACTTCTATAGCTATTATAAATATTGGGATCCGCAGGAGAATTATCGTTATTGCGTGGAAAACACAGGGTTTTGCTGCAATGATGAACGGAGTGAGGGGACTTATTCAAAGTATGCAAGCTTAGACGATCAGTTGGATGGATTCCACTATTATCTCTCTTACATAAAGTTTGGAATCGGACGGGCGACATCGGACGCTTCGCATGAGATTAGGGATGGCCGAATCAGCCGTGAAGAAGGGATTGCCTTAATCGAAAAATATGACGGGGAGTTTCCGCAGAAATATTATGACGTATTTTTAGAGTACTGCGATATCACAGAAGAACAGTTTCGTGAATTTATTGACTCCTGGAGATCAGACCATATCTGGAAACAAACAGAGCGCGGCTTCGAGCTCAAGAACCCGATCTGGAAATAGATAAATAGTCAGGCGGAGGGAAGGTCATTATTATGAGAAAGGCACAAAAGCAGGACATCCTGGAACTGATCGATACACTGCATCAGGCGCACGGGCAAATCAAAGATGATATAACAGATGGAAAGAACACGGCGGCGCAGGAAATGATAAGGCAGTGTCAGGAATGTGCCATCAGCATAGGGACAACGATAGAAAAGCTGGAGCGGGAAAATCATACGGCAGTATCTTTGGCAGAGGAATACTGTGAGATACTTTATCGTATACATGAGGAGTTGTATACCGAGGAAGCTAATGCAAATCGAATGGATAAAGTGTTACACAAATATCTTCTGAAAATGGAAAACAGTATAAAAAACGAGATACCGGTCAGAAAAGAAATCGCGTTTTTTCCATACAAAGCCTCTATGTGGGATGCACTCGAAAGTGTATATCATGCTGCAAAAAGCGATCCGGACTGTGATGTCTATTGTGTGCCTATTCCATATTATGACAGAAACCCGGATGGAAGTCTGGGAGCGATGCATTATGAACGAGATCAATATCCGGCAGTTGTGGAAACGGTGGATTGGATGTCTTATAATTTTGAAGAGCGCCATCCAGATATGATATTCATACATAATCCATATGATGATTGTAATCTGGTGACCTGTATCCATCCGCGATATTTCAGCAAAAATTTAAAATTGTATACGGATGCATTGATTTATATTCCCTATTTCATTTTGGAAGAGATAGAACCGGGGAATCAGTCGGCGATAGATGGGATCAAGCATTTTTGCTTTCTTCCCGGTATTATCAACGCAGACCGGGTGATTGTCCAGTCCGAGAACATGCGCCGCATCTATATAAACGAGTATGGGAAACAAGCCCAATTATGCGGTCTGGGAGTCGAGCATACCAACAGAGACATACTTTTTAATAAATTTCTGGGCATCGGCTCACCCAAGCTTGACAAAGTAGCATTTCGTGAAGCGTGTTCTATAGATCTGCCGCCTGATTGGAAAAAAATCATACAGAAGCGGGACGGCGCCAGCAAAAAAGTTGTTTTTTATAATACCAGTATTACAGCATTGTTGACATACGGTGAGGAAATGTTGGAAAAAATGGAGAGGGTGTTTGCCCTGTTTCATGAAAAGAAAGACCACGTGGCGCTTTTATGGCGTCCGCATCCGTTAATACAGTCAACGGTTTCTGCTATGCGTCCGCAGTTATGGAAAAAATATGAAAATTTGGTAGAAACATATCGGCAAGAGGGTTTTGGAATTTATGATGATACCGCTGAATTAAACAGGGCGATTTTGGCCAGCGATGGATATTATGGGGACTTTAGCAGTGTTGTCCAGCTTTATAAGAATACCGGCAAGCCTGTTCTCATGCAGACCCCCAACGAGGATTCCTATCTTTACCAGTTGTTCTTCTACGATTGGTTATGGGAGGGGGAAGAAATTATATATCCAACGGTGAATTATAATGCAATTTGCAGAACGAATCTTCTGACAGGAGAGACATCCGTTATCGCTAGGGCGGAAGAGGGCGATCATACCCTTTTGTTTGTAGGTATATACAGGTGGAAAAACTCTATTATGTTCTCTAGCAGAAATGCGAGATCAGCGTTAGCGTTTTATCAGGAAGAGAGCCGGGAATGGACTTATATTGATGTGGAAGAGGACAAAAAAGGCTGGCTGGATTTCAGAGAGGGGAATGTTTTTGCCGTCGGCAGTTATCTGTATATATTTCCCGATGCGTTTGTAATTTTAAAAGTAGATATGGAGCAGAGAACGGTCGCCTATATCTATTATCCAGATATAAAGCCGGATGCTGATTTGCGCGGGGAAATAGAGCAAGTGGGACAAAAAATATATATTCCGGTCAAACATTCTAATAAAATTTATAAATTTGACCTTGCAACCGAACGGATAGAAATTTTTACGTTGGACACAAAATTGCAGGGAATTGATACGTTATGTTTTGATGGAAGGCTGTTTTGGCTGACAGGAGGCGGGCGAATGGTTGTCTCCTGGGAGGAGGAAAGCGGTAAATGCGCTTCTTTTTATGGGTTCCCTCAAAACTTTTGTAAATATACCGAGCGGGAAGGTGAAGCCGGCTGGTGGTTTTCGCAGAGTTTCTTCTATGGCGGTTCCATATATTTGATACCAAGTTATGCGAATATGATCATTGAAATGGAACTTGAGTCGAACCGGATGAAAGAAATTTATGTTGAAGGTGAAGAAGAAGATGAAAAGACTGCCTTTCGTGCGGGCAGGTGCCATCAGGTGAAATATGGTATGACAAAACAGAAGGATCAGTTTTTGATGCTTTTATCCTCGAAAAATAAAAACTTGATCATCATTGACCTTGAGACAAAGAAAATAAAAAAAGTTGAATATTTTCTCAGGTGTAAGAGTGGAGCGGATCTTCTTGCGGCAACCGGGTTCAATGATTCCGTACTGGATCTCAAAACATGGCTTGGACATATCGTCAGTTTAGATTGTCAGAAAGCAGAGAGTAAGAGCGGGCAAGAGAAGATCGGGGAAAAGATTTATGCTTATTTACAGCAATAAATAAAGATAGAATATGGCGCAGGAAGAGGACAATATGGAAAAAGTCAGTAAGTTATTTATTACCCACAATACCGCTACTGTAGGAGGTGCAAACCACAGCCTGAAAAATCTGATCAACGGGCTAAACGAAAAAGTAGATTTAATGGCTCCGAAAGATGCTTGGGTGAGCAGCAGAGTTTTGAAAAAATATTTTGGGCCAAATATTCAAAACGTGTACCGATTTGATTTGCCGTTTCGGACAAGTTATCTGAGTGCGGTGGATCATTACTTGGACTGGTGTGAGAGGGAAATTCGTTATAGGAAAAATAAAAAAGCCATCATGGATTTGATTGCAGAAAAAGGGTATGATTTCATTCATCTCAACTCTTATGTTCTCTATCCGCTGCTGACAAGGAAATATCCTATATATATCCATATCCGTGAATTGTGCAATGCAAACTTGCTTTTAAAAAAGGCGGTACAAGGGAAGATGCGCAAGAGCCGTGGCATTATTTATATAGATTTTCCGACAAAAGAGGCGTTGGGCGTTGCGAAAAACAGTATGGTTTTAAATAATCCGTTTGACCAGACAAACGTTCCGAATGTGGATTTGCAAAAAGTGAGAAAGCGTTATTCGATCAACGAGAGCGAAACGGTATTTGCTTTTATTGCCGCCAGTAATAATGCGGAAAAGGGAATGGAATTTGTGGCGGAGGCATTTCTCAAATCGTCATGTGAAAATGCAAAATTATTGATAGTCGGGCCGCAGAAGGTTTCAGCATTTACCGGTAAGAGCAATATTATCTTTACAGGAAAGGTTCTTGAAATGGATGAAATTTATGCGATTTCCGATTATGTGTTAAGGGGAGATTCGCAATTTTGTATCGGTAGGACTGTGTATGAGGGGTTATATTCGGGATGCAATGTATTGATTCCGGGCTGCGCGAAAACCGATGCACAAAAAGTGTTTGAATATGAAAGATTCAGGAATCAAATATTTTTTTATAAACCGAGAAATCAAAGAAGTCTGGCTGATTTGATTTTGAATAGAGCGGACAAACGCAAAGAGGCTGTGCTTGGGCTTAGCAATACGGCAGAATATGTAAAAAGAATACAGACATTTCTTTTGCAGTGAATTCGCAAAAACAGATTATATAAGGAGAGACATATGAAATATGCTTTGATCGGATGTGGCAGAATATCACCAAATCATATTGTGGCAGCAAAGAATAACGGGCTTGAAATTGTTGCGATCTGTGATACGAATGCAGCGTGTATGGCGGATAAGATGTGCAAATTTGAACTGGGTTCAAATACAGGACAGTATTTGGACTATCAAGAAATGATCGAAACGGAGAAACCGGATCTTGTTGCGATCTGTACCGAAAGTGGAAAACATGCGGCGATTGCGCTTTTTTGTATAGAGCATGGCTGCAATTGTATTATAGAAAAACCAATCGCATTGTCGATTGCAGATGCAGACAAGATTATAGAAGCTGCTGTCCGGTACAAGGTTAAAGTATGTGCATGCCATCAGAACAGGTTTAACAAAGCAATTCAAAAAATTCATGAAGCAATCACAATGAACCGGTTTGGCAAAATGTATTACGGGACGGCGCATATACGTTGGGCGAGAGACAGGGAATATTATGACAGGGCGTCTTGGAGAGGAACCTGGGAGCAGGATGGCGGAGCATTGATGAATCAATGCATCCATGATATTGATTTGCTGCGATGGCTGATGGGGGATGATATTGAGGAAGTCATAGGCATCACCGACCGCCAGAAACATGATTACATTGAGGCAGAAGATCTCGGGCTTGCTCTGGTAAGATTTCGTAACGGCGCTTACGGCGTGATTGAAGGAACGACAAATATTTACCCGAAAAATCTGGAAGAAACACTATATCTGTTCGGAGAGAAAGGAACTGTGAAGGCGGGTGGGGAAGCGGTGAATATCATAGAGGAATGGAGATTTTCTGATTATCTGGATGATCCGGATATGGTGAAAAAAGAGTGTAGTGAAATTCCGCCGAATGTTTACGGATTTGGTCATACGAAATTATATGCCGATGTGGTGGATGCCATTACACATGACAGGATGCCATTGGTGGATGCCTGTGCCGGAAAGCGCGCATTGGAATTGGTATTGGCGGTTTACAAGTCCGCTGCGACAGGCAGTAAAGTTTCATTCCCATTGGAGGCTTGCAGTACCACAGAGTTTGAGGGGCGGTTTTAGACGATGGCAAAGGAGTATTGGGCACATGAAAGCAGTATTGTAAGTCTAAATGCTGTAATAGGGAAAGAGACAAAAATATGGCAATTTTGTAATGTGATGGACAACGCAGAAATTGGGGAGCAGTGCAATATCGGGCAGGGAGTATTCATAGAAAACGGAGTAAAAATAGGAAACCGTGTCAAAGTAAAAAATAATGTTGCCTTATATACCGGAATCATATGTGAGGATGATGTCTTTTTGGGCCCGGGATGTGTGTTTACGAATGTTCTTAATCCAAGGAGTTTTATTGAAAAAAAGAGTGAATTTAAAACAACCGTGATAAAAAAAGGCGCAACCATTGGTGCAAATGCAACTATTCTCTGCGGTCATACGATCGGTGAATATGCATTGGTCGGTGCGGGGAGTGTGGTGACGTCTGATGTTCCAAAACACGCGCTGGTAATGGGAAATCCGGCACGCATTCGGGGGTATGTGTGTACCTGTGGTGAGAGATTAAACGAGTGCGGTCTGGAAGAATATGTATGTACAAAATGTCAAAAGCGGTATGTCAGTAAAAATGGGAAATTTGCAGTCAGGGAGTAGATTCTATGGAATTTATTGATTTAAAGTCACAATACAAATATTTGCAGAAAGAAATAGATGAGAATATAAGGGAAGTACTGGGCGGAGCACATTTCATTCTTGGAACTAATGTAGATGAGTTTGAAAGAAAGCTGGCAGAGTATGTGGGAGTAAAGCATGTGATTTCCTGTTCGGACGGAACGGCGGCGTTACAGCTGATTTATATGGCAAATCAGATCGGACAGGGTGACGCTGTTTTTTGCCCGGATATGACATTTATTGCATCTATAGAGCCTGCGTGTTTATTAGGAGCTACCCCTGTTTTTTGTGAGATAGATCCGGATACCTATAACATCAGTGCAAAGAGTCTGGAAAGGCAGATCCAGAAAGTGCAAAAAGAGGGTAAATTAAGGCCCAAAGCGATTGTAGCGGTCGATTTTTTGGGTAATCCGGCAGATTATGACAACATAAGTAAAATTGCGTCCAAGTATCATTTGCTTTTGATTGAAGATGCCGCCCAATCAATGGGGGCGTCTTATCATGGAGCTAAATGCGGCTCATTTGGCGATATTGCGGCGACATCCTTTTTCCCCTCAAAGCCACTTGGATGTTATGGAGACGGGGGTGCAGTTTTTACAAATGATGACCGCGTGGACAAGGTGATTCGTTCGTTGCGGGTACACGGGAAAGGGAAAAGCAAATATGACAATATTTACATAGGGATCAATTCGCGGTTGGACAGTATACAAGCGGCAGTATTGCTTCCAAAACTTAACGTATTAGAGGAAGAAATGTTAAAGCGCCAACAAATTGCAGGATATTATGACGATAAACTGCGGGCCAAAATCAGGGTTCCGTTTATTACAAAGAATGCCGTGTCCTCTTATGCGCAGTATGTTTTGATGACCGAATCAGAGGAGCAGAGAGAATTGTTGCAGGATACTTTATCTAAAAACGGGATACCGACAATCCGGTATTATCCGACGCCTATGCATCAATTGCCGGTATTTAAAGGCGTCAATACATATGAGGAAACTTATGATATATCGGAAAAGTATGCTAAATGTTCTTTTGGTATACCGTTTTCACCCTATATTAGTAAGGAGGAGCAGAAACAGGTGATAGAACATCTATTGCAGGTTTTAGCGTGATGGAGTGTGTGGAAAGGGTAAAGAGAAAAGAGGTAGGAAAGATGAAGGATAAAGTATGTGAAGTATGTGTGATGGATACTACGGATCCGGATATAAAATTTTACGGAAAACGCGGCTGTAGCAACTGCAGCAATGCGAAAAAGACATATTTGAAAGTTAAAAAGGAGAGCAGAGATTTAAGAGGGTTAGTGAAAAAAATCAGACGCGACGGTGCAAATAAAAAGTATGATTGTATTATTGGAGTTTCTGGCGGGGTAGACAGCAGTTATGTTGCATATGTTGTCAAAAAACTGCATCTTAGGCCGCTGGCGGTGCATCTGGATAACGGATGGGATTCCAAACAGGCGGTGCTCAATGTAAAAAAGGTGTTGGACCAATTGGGCATCGACTTGTACAATTATGTGATTGACTGGGAAGAATTCCGCGATATCCAAATGTCATTTTTAAAGGCATCGACGCCGGATTGTGAAATACCTACCGATCATGCGATCGTGGCAATTCTCTACAAAATGGCATTGAAACATCATGTTAAGTATATCATTGACGGCTGGAATATTGAAACAGAATGTATTCTTCCGCAAAAGTGGTCATATGGACATGCTGATTGGAAGTACATTAAAAGTATTCAAAGTCAGTTTGGCACGAAACGGATAAAAACGCTGCCTCATTATGGCAGATTTCAACGGATATTTTATGAGAAAATTGCCCAAATAGAACGGGTGCATATTTTAAATTATGTTCCGTATAACAAGGCGTGGGTAAAAGAAAAATTGAAGAAAGAATTCGGCTGGAATGATTACGGTGCAAAGCATGACGAATCTTTTTATACCAAATTCTATCAAAATTATATTTTGCCGGATAAATTTGGGATTGATAAGAGAAAAATGCATCTTTCCAGCATGATTGTTTCCGGGCAGATATCAAGGCAGGAGGCGCTCAGTGAACTGGAAAAACCTCTATACACGCAAGAAGCGGCAATCGAAGACCATCAATATTTTTATGAAAAAATGGGGATTTCCGAAACTGAGTATCAAAGAATAATGGAAAAACCAAAGAGGTCTTACTGGGATTATCCTAATTATGAGAATGATTTTATTCATAAAGTATTTGGCCTGTAACTGGTAGGAGGCATCTGCGATGGAGTTAAATATGGAGCGGCTTTTAGAGATTGAAAATGACAGGCAGCTTTTGAAGTTTCGTTTTGCATACAAAGATACGCTGGTGTGGCCGTTTATCCGTTTTTGTACATTACAGTCTCTGCAGTTGAATGAGCTGCAAAAACCCGGAGGAAATGGGGGAAGTACCTCTTTCGCGGGGAATTGTTTTTGGACGAAGATAGGGAATGGAATCGTAAAAAATCCTTTTTTTTCTGGTAGAAAGCCGATTATGTTTCTGTATGGATGCGGTGGAAATGTAACGGATGAACAAGGGAAAATATATAATCGGATATTTGACGGTTTTGCGGGGCTGTATGCCGACAAGACATATATTTTAGACCGTACGGAACGCGATATCGCGAAAAAAGCTGTTTTAAAGAAGCATTATACCTATCTGACAGATTGTGCCGTAGATTATATGGTTGAAACAGTAAATACTGATCCAAAGGATATGGAAATGGCGGGGCAGCTTCTCAAATATCTCAAAAAGATCATGTCGCCTTATACGTTGACGCATAGTCAGGCGGAAACGATCAGGCAGTTGATTTTGCTGTATTCTAAAAAAATAAAATATCAGGATATTTTTTATCGCAATTTGTTTCGTCTGGTGCGCCCGAAGGTTGTTTTCATAGAGGATGGGTGCTATGGGGAGAGAAATGCGTACCTGTGCAAATTATTAAGCGAAATGAAAATTGCCAGTGCCGAGATTCAGCATGGCTGGATTGGCGCACGGCATATTGCTTATAATTATGGGCAATTGATTCGGCAAAACAGAGAATATCAGACGTATATGCCGGATTACTATTGCGGAATGGCGGAGTATTGGTTAAAGCAGATTCGTGTTCCGGTAAAGAAAGTATGCTTGGGAAATCCGACATTCTGGACAAACTATGAAAAATATTACACGAAATCAAAGCAAGCGGAAAACGCGAGGTCAGAGAAAACAATTCTGTGGCTTGGATTTGAGGACGACAGACTAAATATGGACGTGTTGCGGGATTTTTTAATGAGATCACAGGGCAAGTATCAAATTTTATTAAGAAATCACCCGCTTTTAAGAGAGAGATCTGACCTGCTTTATAAAAATTTAATCAGGAACGCTCCGAATCTTAGGGTGGACTCATCACAGACTGTTTATGAGGCGTTTACGAGATGTGACTATGTAGTGTCTGAAGCGTCCACAGCAATTTACGAGGCACTGGCGTTTGGCAAACAGGTATTTGTCTATCAAAGCGAGCTTTCCAGACATTATGGGATGGCGGAACTTGGAACAGGCTTTGAGGATGCAGGGCGGCTGGCGGAGCTGCTTTTGGATACTAGGGCATTGGAGCCGGAACAAGAAGCGTGTTATAGAGAGCTGTTTTTTTCCAGTAAGTGGAAAAAAAATTACAGTCATTTTTTAAATATATGTACAGGCAGTAATTATAATAAAAAACCAATCAGGAGGGAATTTTCATGAAAAAGGGAGTTATTTCGGTATTATCGGCGTTGACAGGGTTTGTAGCAGGTGCTGCCAGTGCAAGTGCGGGATTTGAGAAACAGTTGAGCAAAAAGAGTGGAATGTCAGATAAGCATCTTGCACTTTTTTTGATGATGAATCAGTGGGTGCGGGTAAAACAGGAGGGAAAGAATCTGTCCTCCTATTTTGAAGAAAATGGCTATCATAAAATTGCCGTTTACGGTATGAGCTATGCGGGAGAGACATTGGTGAATGAATTAGAGGGTACCAATATTGAGGTGGCTTATGGCATAGATCAAAACGGGGCTGCATTTTACACAGATATTGATATTGTTACCATGGAAGATCAGCTTGCAGATGTGGATGCAATTGTCGTGACGGCAATTACCTATTTTGATGAAATCGAAGAGCAGCTTGGAAAAAAGGTTAGCTGCCCTGTGTTATCCTTAGAGGAAATTCTCTACGAAGTATAGACGGTTTTGGTTCGGAGGAAAAATTGTATACAGGGAGGCATCACTATGCCATGCATTAGTTTTATTATGCCCGTCTACAACAACGAAACCTATTTTCCCCTTGCGGTTCAAAGCATCCTGACGCAGGATGAAACGGATTTCGAGCTTATCATTGTAGATGACGGTTCGACTGACGGGACAGCGAAACTCGCCGACGAGATGGCTGCAAGAGACAGCCGTATCCGCGTCATCCATCAAAAGAATCAGTGGATATATGCCAGCTTTAACAATGGTGTAAAAGCCGCGCGCGGGGAATATATTTATATCGTAAATTCAGATGATAAATTAAGGGTGGGGGCGCTTTTTCGCATGATGCGTATCGTCCGGCAGTACCATCCCGACGTGGTCTGGACGAAGGTACTCGCACATATCTGCAACCGGGAGCAGGAAATCACGCAATATGATATAGACCATATGGACGGGCTGGTAGAGAAAGATTCCTATTATCCCGACCAGCAGGCGGTGCGGGAGGCTTGGCCGTATTTTGTATCGACGGTTCTTGCACATAATCAGGCAAACCTTTACCGAAAAGAGCTTTTGCTCAGACATCCGTTTCGCAATGATGTGTATGGGGCGGATGTATTGTTCAATATCGCCATTGCGCGCGACGTACATTCGGCGTTCGTATTAAAAGAGGCAGTCTATGACCATTTTATCTATCATCAGGAGGGAATGAATGCTTCTGTCGGAAAATATTATCCATATGAACATGATATGTTCCATGAAATCTTTTTGCAGTATGAGGCATTGTTTGAAGAGTGGCATATTTCAAAGGAACACTACTGGAATATGATTGCTGAACGCAGGCTGATGCAGTTTGCAGGAGAGCTGCGTGCGCTGCAATTAGATAAATGCCCGCTTACCACGGAGGAAAAGCTGAAACAGATGTATCTGGTCTGTGCGGACGGGCTGATCCGTCGATGCGCGGCTGCGCTAAACCGGATGGAGGAGATGGAAAGCCGTATCCTCTCGGCAACGCGCGCGTTATTGTTAAAAGAAATGATTCCAGAAGAGAGCGAAATGTATTTTCTCGTCGGCCTGTTAAACGGCCTGCTGTGCTATGAAAAGGACGAAATGGATTACCGCAATATAGAGACTGCGTTAAATCATCCGCTCAATCCGGCGCAGATTGGTAAATCATTTTACGAGAAAATCAAGAAACCAAAAACCAGCAAAACAGGAAAGGCGATGGCAGAACGTGTTTAAAGGAAAAACATTATTGATCACAGGCGGGACAGGTTCATTTGGAAATGCAGTGTTAAAACGTTTTTTACAGACAGATCTCAAAGAAATCCGCATATTTTCCAGGGATGAAAAAAAGCAGGATGATATGCGGCACGCCTATCAGCTGTCGATGCCTGAGGATTCGGAAAAGATCAAATTTCATATCGGTGATGTGAGGGATATCCAGAGCATACGGAATGCACTTTACGGAGTGGATTATGTTTTCCATGCGGCTGCGCTAAAACAGGTTCCGTCCTGTGAGTTTTTCCCAATGGAAGCCGTAAACACAAATGTGGTCGGGACGGAGAATGTGCTGACGGCGGCGATCGAACATCATGTAAAAAAGGTGATCTGCCTTTCTACCGATAAGGCGGCATACCCGGTGAATGCGATGGGGACATCGAAGGCAATGATGGAAAAAATATTTATCGCCAAATCCCGGACAATCGATCCCGGACAAACCCTCATCTGTGGGACACGTTACGGAAATGTACTCTGTTCCAGGGGGTCGGTAGTGCCGCTGTTTATCAGTCAGATTATGGAGGGGCGAAAGCTGACGGTAACGGAGCCGAAGATGACAAGGTTTTTGATGAGCCTCGAGGAGGCGGTTGAGCTGGTCGTCTACGCGTTTGAACATGCGGCGGCGGGTGATATTATGGTGCAGAAAGCGCCGGCGTGCACGATCGAGGTATTAGCGCAGGCTGTATGTGAGATTTTTGGGGTGGAACCTAATATACATACGATCGGTATCCGTCACGGGGAAAAAATGCATGAGACGCTGCTTACAAACGAGGAATGTGCAAGAGCGGTCGACTGCGGCAATTATTACTGTGTGCCGGCGGACAATCGAAATTTAAACTACGACAATTATTTTACAAACGGTAATCTCGACAGAGTCAGGCTGACGGAATTTACATCCGCAAATACCGTACAGCTTAATGTGGAACAGGTGAAAGAAAAATTGCTGCAGCTGTCTTATGTACAGGAGCAGCGCAAGGAATGGAGAAAAACGAAGTGAAGATTTTGATCACCGGCTCAAACGGATTTATCGCCCAAAATCTGATCATAAGGCTTTTACAGGGCGGCGGCCATGAATTGATGCTGTGCGGCCGCAGTACCACGGAAGAGCAATTGAAACACGATGCGGTATCCTGTGACGCAGTATTTCATCTGGCAGGGGTGAACAGGCCGGAAAATGAGCAGGAGTTCTGGGATGGAAATGTCGCGTTTACGGTAAAATTACTTGATTTTTTAAAAGAAAATAAAAAGCAGATCCGGTTTATCTTTGCCTCATCCATCCAGGCGGAGCGTGACAATCCCTACGGGAGAAGCAAACTGGCCGCCGAACAGGAGCTGCTTCGCTATGCGAAGCAGGGAAATATAAAACTTTTCATATATCGTTTGCCCAACGTATTTGGAAAGTGGTGCAGACCGAATTATAACAGTGTGGTTGCCACGTTCTGCCATTGTGTTTCCCGGGGAATCGATATTCAGATTCATGATGCAGGCGCGCGCGTAGAGCTGGTCTATATTGATGATGTGGCGGAGGATATGCTAAGATCGCTGGAATCGGAAGACGCGGATATTTACCGGCAGGTACAGCCTGTCTACCCGATTTGTGTTCGGGAGCTGGCGGATCACATCCGTTCTTTCCATCGGCAGCGGGAAAATTTTGTACTGCCTGAGACAGGCGACCCTTTTATAAAGAAGCTCTATAGCACCTATCTAAGCTATCTGGAACAGGAGGACTTTAAATATCCGCTTGTCATGCACAAAGACGACAGGGGGTCGTTCACCGAATTTGTTCGGACCGGGGCAAGCGGCCAGGTTTCCGTCAATGTGATAAAGCCCGGTATCGTCAAAGGAAATCACTGGCACCACACAAAAGTCGAAAAATTTCTTGTTGTGCAGGGGAGGGCGTGCATCCGCTTCCGTCATATGCAAACGGGCGCATCCGCAACGTATGTTGTTACGGGTGAACGGCTGGAAGTGGTGGATATCCCGGCCGGCTATACGCACAACATAGAAAATATCGGTACAGATGATCTTGTCACCGTGATGTGGGCCAATGAAACATTTGATCCCAATCATCCGGATACCTATTATGAGGAAGTGTGAAACGTGAAAAAGATAAAATTGATGACTGTGATTGGCACAAGGCCGGAGATTATCCGTCTCTCGGAGGTAATCAAAAAATGCGATCTCTATTTTGACCAGCTCCTTGTCCATACCGGGCAAAATTACGACTATGCGTTGAATGATATTTTTTTTGAAGATCTCGGGCTGCGGAGGCCGGACTTTTATCTGGATGCGGCAGGGGCTAATCCCGGCGAGACCATCGGCAGCGTGATCAGTAAAAGCTATAACCTGATGCTGGAACAAAAGCCGGATGCACTGCTTATTTTGGGGGACACCAATTCCGCGCTTTCCGCGATAGCTGCGAAGCGGTTAAAAATACCGATTTTTCATATGGAGGCGGGAAACCGCTGTTTTGACGAAAATCTGCCGGAGGAGACAAACCGCAAAATTGTAGACCATATTTCAGATGTAAATCTTTGCTATTCGGAACATGCCAGAAGATATCTGAATACGGAGGGCACCGCAAAGGAGAGGACTTATGTGACAGGTTCTCCGATGGCGGAGGTGCTTTCGCGCCATATGGATAAAATTGTGCACAGTAAGGTGCTTCATGCACTGGCGCTAGAACCGCAACAATACATTCTGCTGTCCGCCCACCGGGAAGAAAATATTGATATCGAATCCAATTTCTATGAACTGATGCAGGCGATTAACGCCATGGCGGAGACGTACCAGGTTCCGGTGGTTTATAGTATGCATCCGAGAAGCCGGAAATGGATTGACAGGCGGGGCTTTGTGTTTCATCCGCTTGTGCGGCCGATGGAGCCGTTTTCTTTTACCGATTATAACCATTTGCAGGTTCATGCAAAATGTGTCGTCTCGGACAGCGGTACGCTGCCGGAGGAGAGCGCTTTCTTTGGCGCCAGGGATATGGCGTTTCCCGCAGTCTGTATCAGGACTTCAACCGAACGGCCCGAAGCGCTGGAAAAAGGAAACTTTATCCTGGCCGGGATTGGGAGCGAGAGCGTGCAGCAGGCCGTGGAAATGGCGATTTTGATGGGCGGGCAGGGCGAGCACGCGTCGAGCGTGCCCGATTATCAGGAGGAGAATGTCAGCCAGAAGGTGGTAAAGATCATTCAGAGCTATGTCTCGGTGGTAAACCGGATGGTGTGGAGAAAACAGGAGAACAGTCAGGGGAAGTGCGATGTGTAATGTAGTCATATGGGGTGCAGGCCTGTATGGAAAGACAGTGCTTGCGGCGATTCGGAGAGAGAAATGCCGTCTGGTTGGAATTGTCGATTCCAATCGAAAGCTGCACGGCAGTTTATACGCGGAAGGTTTCCCGATCAGCCTGCCGGAAGAGTTGTTGGACGATACGATCGACTATGTTGTGATTTCCGTGATGGAAAGCAGCGGTATTTTACGGCAGTGCGAGCAATTAGGAATAGAGAGGGAACGTATCATCCCCTACTGGCAGTCGGACAAAGCGTATGAATTTCTCGACGTAAATGTGAAAAAGATCTTTTGTCTGGAAAAAGAGGTAGCGCGCTTAAAAAGCCATCTGAACAATCTTCCTTATGAACTCAGTTTGAAACGGACACCCACAATACGGCCGGCAGAGGAACTGCTGGAGCTGATTTTAAGCGAAAAAAAATCGTTGAGCCGTTTTGGAGACGGGGAACTGGAAATCATGCAAGGGCGGGAGAGACCCTGGTTTCAGACTGTGGATGAGGGGCTTGCCGTGCGGCTTTCGGAAGTGTTTGCTTCTAAGGAGGAATCGGTCATTATCGCGCTGGCGGATGATTTTGGCAGTCTGGAACAGTACACGCAGGAGTGCCGGGACGCGATACGTGAATATCTCGATCACGGGATACGGGAAAAGCTGGAAGAATTATTCGACCCTGACCGTGTGTATTACGACGCCTATGTGACAAGGCCATATTATATGTATCGGGACAAGCAGCACGCAAAGCATATTTTTGCGCTGTTTCAGAAGATTTTTTACAAGCGCGATATCCTTCTGGTGGAGGGAAGAGGTTCCTGCATCGGAGCAAGAAACGACCTCTTTTGGGGAGCAATCGGCATAAGGCGCATACTCGCGCCTGCAAAAAACGCGTATTGTGTGTATGACGAAATTTTATCGGCCGTAAAGCAGTATGCCGACGCAAACACGCTTGTTTTAATCAGTCTTGGCCCTACGGCCACTGTTTTGGCATACGACCTTGCCATGGCAGGAATCCAGGCACTTGATATCGGCCAGTTGGACAACGAATATGAGTGGTATCTGCGGAACGCGGCGGGGCGCATCGAGATACCGGGAAAGCGTGTCGCCGAACTGGGAAAGTACCATAAAGTGCAGGAAATAGAAGATGAAGCTTATAAAAACCAGATTGTCGCCGGAATCGGATTGGAGCCGCAATGATTAAGGTAAGTGTGATTGTGCCGGTCTATCACGGGAGAAAATATATCGAATCTGTCATAAGGCAGGTGGATGCGTGTCAGGCTCATGCGGCCGGACGGGCAAAGATCGAGCTGCTGCTGGTGAATGATGCGCCGGATGAGCCGCTCCCTGAGTGTCAGGCGAGAGAAGTGGATATTATCGTTTTACAAACGTCTGAGAACCGCGGAATACATGGCGCTAGGGCGGAGGGCATCCGGCGCTGCAGCGGGGACTACATTTTGCTGCTAGATCAGGATGACCGGATACTGCCGGAATATGTACATAGCCAGCTTACGGCGATACGCGGATATGACGCGGCCGTCTGCATGGCGCTCCACGAGGGAAAGCCGCTCTATAACCGGACACTGCCGTTTGAAGCGGCGGCAAGCAGGGAGTATATGCTGCGCAAAGGCAATGCCATCATTTCCCCGGGACAGGTCTTGCTGCGAAAAGATGCCGTTGCCGCTTTCTGGATGGAGCACAGGATGCAGCTAAACGGGGCGGATGACTGGCTGCTCTGGCTTTGTATGCTGCAGGAGGGGCGCTCTTTTAGCTTAAATAAGAACATACTGTTTGAACATGTGGTAGAGCGCGACAATACCTCCATGCGCCAGCTTCAGATGCAGCGTTCCGAGTGGGAAGTGTATCGAATGATACAAAAAAGCGGTATGTTTTCGGACGCGGATGTGGCGGCGCTGCAAAAGACCATCGAAAATCTGATGGAAATGCGCATAGAACTGCTGGGTAAATTTCAGCGCATCTGCGCCGTCTATGACGCGTGGATTTCTCTGAAAAACCGTAATCTTTCTATCGCAAAATATTTAAAAGAAAAAGGTTATCATACAGTAGCGGTCTATGGAGTGACTCAGTTGGGGAAGCGTCTATTAGAGGAATTGATGCAGGAGGGAATGGACGTTTCCTATTTTATTGACAGGAATGCCGGATTTTTAGACGGCCCGGTGAAAGTATGCGCCCCGGAGGAACGGCTGCCTGCGGTGGATGCGGTGGTGATTAGTCTGGTACAGCAGGAGGAAACGATACGCGAAATGCTGCATACCAAATTAACGGTTCCCATTTTTACAGTTTCAGAACTGGTTGGACAGGCAGAGAGCATAGGAGGGGCAAAATGAAACTTCTTTTGTTTGGCACGGGAGAGTATTATCAGAGATACAAAAAGTGGTTTGACAGAGAGGATATTCTGGCGCTTCTTGATAATGCACGGGAAAAGCAGGGAACGGCAATCGACGGCATACCGGTGTTATCTCCAAAAGAGGGGACGGGGCTTTCCTATGACGCGGTTGTGGTGCTCAGTTTCTATGTAAAGCAGATGAGGGCGCAATTATTAGATCTGGGCGTGCCGGATTCCTGTATCTATCATTTTTTTGATTTACATGATATGCCTTTTCGCAGACAGGCCGAATATCCGGTGAAAGTTTTTGGCGATGTGGCCGGGGAGGAGCAAATATTGCTCCTCTCCCATGACCTGACGCTTGGCGGACCTGCGATTGCGCTTTTTCATGCGGCGGAACTTTTAAAGAGAAACGGGTATCCGGTTGTCGTTGCATCCATGCTGGACGGGCCGTTGCGGGAGATTTTGCAGCAGCATAATATCCCGGTTGTTGTGGATGTAAATTTGCAGTGGAAGACGATGGAAGAGGTATCGTGGGCCAAAACAGCGCGGATGATCATTTGTAATACGGTCAGTTACTTTCTTTTTTTGACAAAGAGAGATACTCGGATACCGGTTGTCTGGTGGCTTCACGATTCCTCTTTTTTTTACGACGGGATACGAAAGGAGGTTCTGCGGGGGATTGACTGCACCAATTTAACAGTTGTTTCCGTGGGCCCCGTTCCGGCAGGGGCAATTGAGCGGATTGTGCCAAAGCTGCCGGTGCAAAGACTGATCTATGGTGTGGCAGATCATGCACGGCGACGCGGGGAATGTCGCAGTAGTGACCGGGTTGTATTTGTTACGATTGGTTATATCGAAGCGAGAAAAGGACAGGATATTTTGGTCAATGCGGTGGAACAGCTTATGCCTGATATGCGGGAAAAAGCCGTGTTCTATCTGGTCGGCCAGAATACGTCGATGCTTGCAATCGAACTCAAAAGCAGGCTTGGAGAACTGCCGCAGATTCAAATGACTGGGACGGTTGGGCGCAGTGAGGTAAACCGTATCCTGGAGGACGCGGACGTACTGATCTGCCCGTCGAGAGAAGACCCGATGCCTACCGTAGCCGCGGAAGCGATGATGCACGGCGTGCCGTGCCTGGTTTCCGACGCCACCGGCACTGCGGCGTATATCAGGCACGGGGAGGACGGCCTGGTGTTTCCCTGCGGGGATGTGCAGGCATTGAGCGAGCAGATTGCATGGTGCATCGGCCACCGTGAGCAGGTGGAAGCGATGCGGAATAATGCCAGAGAGCTGTACCGCAGTAAGTTTTCCATGGAGACTTTCGAGAAAAATTTTATGCATCTGGTGAAAGAGGTGCTGGAAGGGAGGTAATCGTGTCTGATTTATTACAGATGCTCAAACGCTACAGGACGCGCAAAATCGCACTTTATGGTCTTGGAACGGAGACGGAGCGGGTGCTTTTGGAGCTTGGAGAGCAATTTACGATTGTCGGATTGCTCGACGGTTACCGGCAGAGCGGAAGTCTTTACGGAACAGCGATCCTATCTTTAGACCAGGCGGTTGCAGAGGGGGTGGCGCTGATTCTTGTGGTGGCGCGCCCCGGTTCCTGCAAGGCAATCGCCAAGCGCATCGGAAAAATATGTAAAGAACATCAGATTGACCTTTTGGATATCCGTGGCAGGGATTTGTGTGATACCAACCGGGTCGTTTATAATTTTAAGGGCGTTAGGGGATATACAAAGCGTGAGTTTTTGCAGACGGCGGCATCCTATGATGTAATCAGCGTGGATTTATTCGACACGCTCCTGATGCGGCAGACGCTGTTTCCTGCCGATGTGTTTGAAATAGCGGATTACAGGTGGAGAGAGCAGGGCGTTGTCATTGAACAGTTTTGTGAAAAGCGTTTAGAGAGCGAAAAAGCGCTCTCAGGGGTCGTGGCGCCTACACTCGCCGAAATCTATGCCAGAGTGGTGGAAAACGCCTCAGCGGGCACCATAGAGCCCCAGGAGATGGCTAAGATGGAATGGTCGATCGACTATGATCTGCTCGTGCCAAGACGCGAACTCTGCGAAGCAGTCTCCTCGCTCTATCAGAGCGGAAAAGAGGTCTATATCGTCACCGATACATATTACAGCGAGACGCAGATCAAAAAAATGCTTGATAAATGCGGGATCGATTTTTACACGGAGTGCATCGTTTCCTGTCGTTACCGGACTGGCAAGACACAGGGGCTTTTTGGTGTTCTAAAAGAGAGAATCGGGAATAGAACTTGTCTGCATATCGGTGACGACCCTGTGGCGGATGTGGAGGCTGCCCAGAAAAACGGCATTGCCTCCTGCCGCATCTACAGCGGTATCGACCTCTTGGAAATGACGGGATATCTGGGGCTTTGGGATGCCATCGAAACCCTGTCAGACCGCATCAGGGCCGGAATGCTTGCGGCGCGTCTCTTTAACAGCCCGTTCCAATTTGAAGAGGACGGTCAAAAGATCTGCGTGCGCCGTGCACACGATCTTGGCTATCTGTTTTTTGCGCCGATGATTTGTGACTTTGTGATATGGTTTGAACGGCAGGTGTGTATGGCCAAGATACCGAATGTCTGGTTTGGGGCCAGGGACGGCTATTTGGTGAAAAAATTATATGATGCGTTGGCGGGGGAAGCGTCGTCCGTCTATTTTCTGACGTCACGGATCGCCGCCATCCGCGCAGGCGTAGAGAATGAGTCGGATATCCGTTATGTCGGGGAGATGAAGTTCAGCGGAAGTTTGCAGCAGCAGATTTTGGAGCGTTTTGGCATCACCGTGGCAGCGGGAGGAGAGCATCAGACGCTGTGCGATTATAAGGCGCAGATTTTACAGCAGACTGCGATTGACCGGGAGAACTATAAGCGATATATTGATACGCTCGAAGTCAGAGAGGGGCCGATTGCCTTTTTTGACTTTGTCGCCAAAGGAACCGGCCAGATGTATATTGGGCGGCTTGTGGAAAATCCGCTGAAAGGTTTTTATTTTTTGCAATTGGAGGAGGAGCACATGCGGGCGAAAGCCCTGGACATTGTGCCTTTTTACCGCAATGAGGAAAAAGATACCAGCGCAATTTTTGACAATTACTATATTCTGGAAACCGTGCTTACTTCGCCCGATGCGATGGTACTGGGATTTGACGGGCAGGGAGTGCCGTACTATGGCAGAGAGACCAGACCAGAGTCCGATATTGCATGTCTTATGGACGCGCAGAGCGGAATTTTAAGCTATTTTGAGTCATATACCGGGATTTGCCCCAGGGAAGCGGTGACGGTCAACAAAAAATTCGATGAGATTATGCTGGCGCTGCTTGGCGGCGTTCAGGTTTTAGACCATGATTTTCTGCGTCTGAAGGTAGAAGATCCGTTTTTCAATCGAATGACGGACATAACGGATTTGATCTAGAAAAGACGGCGGCAGTTCGGTTCTTGGGCTGTTAAAAATGATGAGTAGCCGCTAATGCGGCGGAAATAGGGATAGTGTGATAGAGTAAGCTTGATAGCTTATTTTTCACACACAAATTTGTGCCGGAGCCACAAATTTGAATCGCAGAGCCTGCTCTGATATGCGGGCCGCGTGCCTATGCAAAAATGCTCCGGCATGGAGGGATAATATGTATTTTGAATTGATGGCATCCATGATGTGTGCCAACTACGGCAATCTCGAAAAAGAGGTGACAGCGCTGGAGGAGGGCGGCATTGATTCGTTTCATATCGACATCATGGACGGCCGTTATGTGCCAAATTTTGCGATGTCCTTAAATGACATGGCCTATATCGCGCAGGCGACAAAAAAGCCGCTCGACGTGCACTTAATGATTGAGCACCCGAACAATAACATATCTATTTTTTTAGAAAAATTGCGCAAGGGGGACACGGTCTACATTCACCCGGAGGCAGAATATCACCCGTCCACGACACTGCAAAAGGTTATCAATGCCGGCATGGTGCCGGGTATCGCTATTAATCCGGGCACAAGTATCGAGAATGTGATGGAGATGCTGCGCATCGTGAAAAAGGTGCTGGTGATGTCGGTCAATCCGGGCAATGCGGGACAGATGTTTCTGCCGTATGTGGGGAAAAAGTACACGAAACTGTTGTCACTGAAAGACGAGATGCATTTCGAGATCTATTGGGACGGCGCCTGCGGTGCCGACAAGATCAAGGAATACGCGCCCCGGGGCGTCAAGGGGTTTGTGCTGGGTACCACACTTTTGTTCGGAAAAGACGCGTCATATGCGGAAACATTGCGAAATATTCGGGCGCTGAAATTTTAGGCCTAGAGAAAAAAGGATATCACTCCCTGTCGTCGGGAAAAGTGATATCCTTTTCTGAAAGCGCATGTTAATTACGCCGTATGTACGGTTTTATCAGTCTTATGTTTGTCTAAAATACCATGAACTCTTTCGACTTCATCGAGGATAGCCTCGTCCATGGCCTGCATTTTAATGGCTTCTTTTTTTAGATGCTTGACATCTCGTTTTACGGTTTCTAATTCATCTTTGATGCCCTGTACATCATCTTTTGTGGCCTGCATATCATCTTTGATAGCTTGCACATCGCCCTTTAATGCCTTTACATCATTGTAAATTGCCAATAATAATTCATTATCGTTCATAACTTCTTACCTCCTTTGCAATGCAGTATACCATAAGCAAAGAATAAAGTCTATTTCATTATTAAGTCGCTTTGCGGATATGGAGGCTTATGACATTCTATCCAATAGAGCTCCTTGTCATAAGTTACTGCTTTTTAGACAGGATTTCGCCTGCTACCGTTTCCAGATGCGCTAGGTCGAGCGGTTTGGATACATGTGCGTCCATGCCGGAGGCCAGGGCATCAATGATATCGTCTGTAAAAGCATTGGCGGTCATGGCGATAATGGGGATTGTCTGTGCCTGCGGATGTCCACAGGAGCGAATGGCTCTGGTTGCTTCATATCCGTTCATCGAGGGCATCTGTACATCCATCAAGATCAGATCGAACTGTCCTGGCGCTGAATTTTGGAAGATGGTGAGCGCCTGTTGCCCGTCCGTGGCAACTTCGCAGTCAGCTTCTAAAATGTCCAAAAGTTCTGTCAAAATCTCAGCGTTTAGCGCATTATCTTCCGCTGCGAGAATGTGCTTTCCTTTCAAAATGCTCTTTGGTTTGCCGGCAGGCTGTTTTTCCAGTTTTTGTTTTTCCCACAGCGCCTGGAGGGTCAGCTGCAAATTATTAAGGTCAAATGGTTTGGACATAAATGCGCTGGCGCCCTGACGCAGGCTTTCCTGTTCTATGTCACTCCAGTCATAGGAGGTGAGGATAATGACAGGTGCGGGGGAGGCAAGCTCATTTCGGATACGCACTGCCGTGGCAGGAATGTTTGTCTTCGGCGTTGTCCAGTCAAGCAGTATCAGGTCAAATGGACGCTGTGTGTTTTTGGAAACGGCGATTTTGGCAATGGCGTCGTCGACGTCCGGTGTGTATTGGATTTTGATGCTGCTCTCTTTCATGGTGTCCATGATGGCAAGACTGTTCATATCGTCGTCATCGATAAGCAGGATATTACTGATACCGTACTTGGCGCGAAATTCGTCGTCAGTGTTCTGTTCGTAAACGCGCAGTTCTAAGTCGACGATGAACGTGGTGCCCTTGGCCTGTGAGCTGATCACTTCGATCGTGCCGCCCATCAGGTCGATCAGATTTTTTGTGATTGCCATGCCAAGATCGGTGCCCTGAAGCCGATTGGGAGCATCGCCGATGCCCTGCCCAAAGGGCCGGAAAATCATGGACTGATATTCTTTTGACATGTCAGGCCCGTTATCTTTTATCGTGAAGCGCAGATGAACAAGATTATCGGCGATCTGCGGCAGCTCTTCGACGGTCATTTTGATAAAGCCGTCGACCGGTGTATATTTTACCGCATTGGACAAAATATTTATGAGTATTTGGCTGATACGCAGATGATCACCCAGCAGAGGTTTCGACGGAATCTCCTCGAGTGAGATATTTAGTGTTTGCCGCTTCATGTCCGCCTGCGGCTGCATGATGGTGGTCAGTTCGTCCATGATATCCACCAAGTTGATTTTGCCGATATTGAGCCTTGTTCTGCTGGTTTCGATTTTGCTCATATTGAAAACATCGTTGACGAGGCGCAGCAGATGCTGGCTGGCAGTGATAATCTTGTGGGCATGCTCCGAAACCTGTGCGGGATTGTCGGCGTCCCGCTGCAGGAGCGTTGCGAGACCTACAATAGAATTCATCGGTGTGCGGATGTCGTGGCTCATATTGCTAAAGAACGTGCTGACGGCTTCGTTTGCAGCCCGCGCCAAGTCTAACGCTTCGCTCATCGTGTATTCACTCTGCCATTTGGCAGTCTGGTCAGAGAGGATGACAATCAGATATTCCTGGCCAGTGCTGCCGCACCGGTATACGGTTTCCGTAAACCAGCGCTGCTCACCAGTCTTTTTGTGGACGCGCTGTCCCTCGCGGACGAGGGAACCGTCAGGTTCGATGTTGTGAAGCGTGTCATAGTTGATGGTATGTCCGTGATTGTTGGATAATCGGCCCAAGACGCGAAGATCTGACTTGACTTCTTCCGGGCGGACGCCGAGCGCGCGCTCGATATTGGGGCTGACATAGGTCACCGCAAAGTTGGAATAATTGAGGATAAGGAAAACATTGTGGGCGTTTGTTACCATAATGTTAAAGATAGTTTCCCGCAGTTTGACTTGTGCCTCGCCTCTGCGGATTCGTCTGCGATACAAGATACTGAGAATGATTAGCAGCGCGAGAATGAGCACGGAGGTAACACTGATAAAGATGGGAATTTCCATAGATGCCTTAGCTATCGTAGAGCGGTGCAAACTGTTGAAATAGAAGGTTCCACAGCACATAATGGTGGTAATGATTATTAACACTATAAAAAGCACTGTCGTCCAGCGTTCTTCTTTGCTTACTTTTTTCATGTCAGTCCTTTCCCGCCTGTAGATGCATTTATGTATCGTTTACAGTCAGTCAAATTTTATCTATCTTTTTGTTATCTTTCTATTGAATAAGTGAAAGAATGAAAAGTATTGTTTAAATAAAAATATATCAAAATATGAGCAAAATGACAAGACTTTTTTGCTTTCCAAGAAATGTGTGTGACCGTGAGGAGAATGGAACGCATAGAGCGGCAGAAAGCGCATCTGGCGGATGTTTCTTGATTTCGCGCGGGCAGTATGGTATAACTGGTGTATAGTTCGGACAGGATAAGCAATCATGTCAAAATCGAAAGATATGGGGGATAGGGCAGAATGGGAGAAAAGAAAATAATCAAGGTGCAGCAACCGATCGTGCGGCTTAACAATGTGCATTCGATGGCTGTCATTGGCGATCCAGGCTGTGACGGCCTAGGGACTTACAATATGAAAGTTTATGCGGGAGCGCTCGAGGCGGGCAGCAGGGACGATATGACTCTGATTGTCGGCGATCTTGTGCCGGCCGGCACAAAACATTATTACCGGATGTTTGCCGAGATCACGGAGAGCCTTGCCGGCAATGATGTTTATGTGCTCAGGGGCAACCACGATACGGGAGATTATACCGAATATTTTGGGTGTCAAAACTATGCGCTGCTTTCAGAACATTTTGCGGTGGTCGTCATAGACAATGCCAAGCGCCGTTTTGAGGACGAGGGGCTGTCTCTGCTGTCTGACGTTTTGTCTATGGAGGAGGTGGAGCAGGTTGTTGTGGCGTTTCACATTCCAGTTCCCAATCACTATATCTTAAACTGTGTGTCCGAAGAGGAATTTTCGCGCCTTCGCAAGGCATATGCACCGTGGAAAGAGAAAGTTAAATATCTGCTCTGCGGCCATGTACATTCGCGCTTCGTTGATCGTGTCGACGGCATTGATCTGATCTGTACCGGAGGAGGGGGCGCAATGATTGAGGATGTCTCAAAGGATATCCGTGCCTGCGATGTGGAGCACCACATCGTACACTTTTATGAGAAGGACGGCATCTTGCAATACCGGATTGCCAATCTCGCGGAAAATTGCTACAGCCGTGAGCGTGAGGACGCTATTTTGAGACAAAAGCTGACTCAGAGCGTACAGGGCGAGTTGTGGGCACAGTTTCAGTATCTGATGTTTGCAGACCGCGCGAAGCGCAGAGGTTTTCACCGGATTGCCAATCTGTTTACGGCGCTTGCAGCTTCTGAATACTACCATGCGAGGAATTTCTATTCAGTGATGGAGCGTCCTGCACCTTTTGCCGACGCAGTGGCAACGTATGTGCCGGAAGAGGAATTTGAATATCAGTATATGTATAAGATGCTTCTGGAGTATGCAAAAGAACACCGGAGCCCTCTGGCTAAGCAGGCGTATGCGGGCGCCATGGAAGCGGAAAAGGAACACGCCGCGCTCTTAGAGCAGGCGGCGGATGTGGAGAAATTTGCGGAGGAAAAGATCTATGTCTGTCAGGTCTGCGGTTATCTTATGACAGAGGAATCCGCCAAAGAGCGCTGTCCGGTCTGCGGCGGGCCAAGCCGGCAGTTTGAGGTGTTTGAAGGGCGGGATGCCAGGTGAGAAGGAGAGTATTAAAAGTTATACTAGTGTGATAAATAAATTTTTCACACGCAAATTTGTGCCTGCGGTCCAAAGTTTGCAGGTTGAGAGAAAGGCATGGTTATTTTTATGAAAAAGAGATATGGTTTATCTTTAGCAGCACTGGCACTTATGCTTGCCGGTGGCTGTGCCAGTACAGAAAAGCTTACAATTGAGGAGGCGAAAACGGCGGTATTGGCCGATTTGGGGTTGGATGAAGAAGCAGTGACGTTCTACAAATGTGAGCAGGACATAGAAAATGGCCGTGAAATCTACGAGATCGAATGTTATACGCTGGACGATAAGGAGTATGAATATGAAATTGATGCATATAGCGGCGAAGTGATCGGTTATACTATCGATTTTGATGGAACTGCGTCAGACGGATTTTCAGGAAGCACGGAGAGCCTCAAGGATATATTACCGGATGACCCTGCAGCGAGCGTCGGGGGCATTGGGGAGGAGGAGGCCAAGCGCTTGGCGCTTGAGAGAGTTCCTGGGGCCTCTGCCAGTGATCTCTATGAATTTAAAGTGGATTATGATCATGGGGATATGGAGTATGAGGGGGAGATCATCTATGATGGTGTGGAGTATGAGTTTGAGATCGATGCTTACACCGGGGACTTTCGCAGTTGGGAGGAAGAGCGGCATTGACAGAAAGTGTGGGATCAATGACACAACAGCACTGACAGAAAGTGCAGGATGAACGATACAACAAAAAAACCTTTCCGTAAGGAAAGGTTTTTGTTCGCTTCAACTAAATCTGTGAAGAATAAGCAGTTCCTAGGGGAATCGAACCCCTGTTTCCGCCGTGAGAGGGCGGCGTCTTAACCGCTTGACCAAGGAACCGGACAAGTGATACTATATCACGTCTCTTGATAAAATGCAAGTACTTTTAGAAAAAAAGTTAGAATTAACGGAGAGAAAAAGTATTGCACAAAGAAAGACGAACTGTTATAATAGCGCCATAACAGAATCAGACAGTTCGAGACCATCCTGTCTATAAACAAAACTAGGGATTGATTCGTGCATAGTAAGAGGTACGCTGTTCTTAGCGTACCTCTTTTTTGAGTCCGCATTTTGAAAGGAGTACAAGGTGAGTATCGCAGAACCGCAAAATCGTTATAGCGTGATTAAAGACAAAAATCCAAGGGAAATCGTACTTTTGAGGGGAAGCGGGTGCAGATGGCGCAAATGTACGTTTTGCGATTATCATCTGGACTTTTCCGTGGATAAAGAGGCGAATTATGCGCTTAACTGCCAAGCGTTAGAGAAAGTGACCGGTTGTTACGGCAAGTTGGAGGTCATCAATTCCGGCAGCTTTTGCGAATTGGATGAAAGGACGGTCGAGATGATCTGCGAAACGTGCGTCAAAAACGACATCCGCGAGTTACATGTGGAATTTCACTGGCTGTATCGCAAGCAAATACCATTTTATCGCGCTTATTTTGCCGAAAAGAAAGTAACGCTGAAAGTGAAAATGGGAGTGGAGACATTTGACGCTGCATACCGGGAGAAGCGGTTAAAAAAGGGCATTGACGCCAAAGAGCCGAAGGAGATTGCGGCTTATGCAGATGAAATTTGTCTGCTGTTTGGTCTTGGCGGGCAGACAAAAGAAAGTATGCAGCGCGACGTTTTGATCGGGCTGCGGTATTTCGAGCGTGTCTGTATCAATATCATGGTGGAAAATTCCACCGCAGTCAAGCCTGACGAAGCGGTAATTCAAGTTTTTCGGGAAGAATTGTATCAGGTCTATGCGGATGACCCGCGCGTGGATATCCTGATGGAAAATACAGACTTTGGCGTGGGGGATCGCTGGGAAGGAAGAGGAGATAAAGATGGAGATTATGATGCAAAATGAATTGCTGTTGGTCGTGTCACTTTTGCTGATCTACGGCAGTGTGCTGTTGTTTTTCCGGTTATTTGGAAATGCCGGCCTTTACTGTTGGACAGTGTTTGCCAATATTACGGCCAATATCGAGGTATTGATTTTAATTCATGCTTTTGGCATGGAGCAGACATTGGGGAATATTTTGTTTGCGTCGTCTTTTTTGGTGACAGATATTTTGAGCGAGACCGCCGGAAAAAAACAGGCGCAGAAAGCGGTGACGATCGGAATCTGTACGTCTGTGTGCTTTATACTGCTTTCACAGTCATGGCTGCTCTATATACCTGCGGCAAGCGATTGGGCGAGGCCGTCTTTTGAGGCGATTTTTTCCAATACGCCGCGGCTTTTACTGGCGAGTCTGCTGGTGTATGCGGTTTCCCAGCAGTTTGATGTTTGGGCCTATCACAAATGGTGGGAGTTTACGAGAAAAAAGTTCTCTGATGGCAGAAAGTTTTTGTGGCTTAGAAATAACGGTTCGACGTTGATCTCACAGCTATTGAACACGGTGCTCTATACATTCGGCGCATTTCTTGGCATGTATTCGTTTGATGTGCTGGCAAGCATTTGTATATCAAGCTATGTCATTTATATCGTCACCAGCCTGCTCGACACACCGTTTGTCTATCTGGCGCGCAAAATTGCGGACAAAAGGGTATCCTCGCAAGGGCGCTCAATGTAAAAAATATATTTACATCTGTAAACAAAAGTCTGTTTCAGGCATAAACAAACGGTCGGTTTCTTTCGATATATAACATAGGTAGTTATCACGCGCAACGGATTGTGCGGCAGAGATTATAATCAGGGAGGATACAAGATGGGAATCGGCAGTTTGGGAATCGGCGGACTTGCACTCAAGAACTGGTACGGCAGTATATCGGGAACGATGAGCTATACCAAAAAGTCATCGGGGAAAACATCGCCGAAAAAATTAAAAAAGTTGCAGTATAATTTTAAAGAGATTTCCTCGCAGCTTTTGCGCGCGAAGACCTCGGGCAACGCCAAGCAGGTGGCGGCAAAGGCGCGCAGAAAAATTGGGCTGCTGCGTCAGAAACTCAGGATCGGTGAATATGATGATAAAGAGGTCGAAGATGCAATTTTGCACGCCCTGCGGATGGAGCGCGTGGCAAAAAAGCGCATGAGGTCTATACGGGCTTCCTGAGCCAGCACAATCATATGGTTGGCGAACTCCTCGAACACACGCCAATCACGATTGGTA
>CAJTYI010000023.1 GCA_910584215.1 uncultured Roseburia sp.
CGTCGGATAGGGCAAAACGACATCCACATCGCAACCGATCATCCGGTCCATGTCCTCATCCTTGAGATCAAGCCATCTGCGGTAATGAAACAACCCGTAATACCGGGGTGTTTTGCCAGTATCCAAAAGCACACAGTTTTTCCACATCCAATATAAAACCGTTAATTCACAGTAATTCGGATTTTTGTGAGAAATATGATCGCCGGTGCAATCTATCACGCGCGCCACCCTCTCTTTTGTCAAAGCCGCCCCCGCCTGAATGGGCGTCAGCCACGCGGGCAGCGCCGCCGCATTTTGCAATTGCTCATCCCTATAAAATTTTGCCATAAAAACACGCATCATCTCATTCAATCTGCTCACCTTTTAATGCTTTTGCCGGAACGCCTGCAACCGTGGTATATGCTGGAATGTCTTTCGTAACAACCGCACCGATTCCCACCATAGTATGTTTCCCGATCTTACATTGATTTCTGACGGTAGCGGACGCAATATATACATTGTCCCCCAGCTCCACAGAACCGTATAATCTGCTTCCCGTAATCATAATCACATGATTCCCCGTCACTACATTATGTGCGATAAAACATCCTCCATCGATCTTATTTCCTCTGCCAATTGTCGTATGATCGATTTCTCCCCTGTCCACGATGCAATTTGGTCCCAAATAAACATCATCACCGATTGCAACGCCGCCGTAATGCCGAATCATTTCTTTTTCATGCCGTTCATTTTCATTCCACGCAAACCCGTCATGGCCGATGACACATCCCGATTGTATCTCGCAGTTGGCACCGATCACAACGTTATTGATGATCGTTACATTGTCCCATATGACTGTGCCGCTGCCGATGCGAATGTTCCCGTTGATCACACAATTACAACCAATTCTGACATTTTCCCCGATTTTGACCCCTTTGCCAATAATCGTTCCCGCTCCGACCGGTTCTTCTCCTCCCAAGGATGGTTCCTTTTGTTCTGCCATACAGGCGACAAGTCTGAAAAAAAGCTGCTTTGATTTTGCGGTGTAAAGGACATTGGGCGCATCTATCTTCAGTCCTTCCTGGGCAATCACCAGCCGCTTATCCTGCATCTGATACTGATATGCCAATTCGTTTTTTGCCCATGTCATGGTATTCTCTTTATAATTTTTCAGCGTAGAGTAACCTTCTACTGCGCAGTCACAGCTCCCCTCAAATCGACACGCTATCCCCTGTTTGTTTGCAAATTCCAAGATCTCCTGAATAAGCATCATAATTTTCCTCTTAATTCGTCAAATAGCTTCCACTCATGCTCAATCGTCTCCACAAACGCATCATGCTTTTCTTTCACCATATCCTGAAAATTTTGCAGATGATCTGCTCCCTCGTGTGACCACGACAGCGGATGTATCAACAATTGAATTTTATCAAAGCGGTCAAAATATTCTTTCTTTGCAAGCCCATATTTCCACTGATGATTGGAATCGGCAATATATTTTACCGCACACATATCATCCGGCGTCTCCGTATAGGTAAAAAACAGGTGTCCGTATGCATTGATCAAATCTCCCGCCGCCAGATCTGCTTTTAAAAACTTTGCAGGCGGACGGTGAAAGGAAAACCTGTCGATATCGATGCCGATCATTTCAGATAGCATCTTTGCCTGTCTTACGATATCTTCGGCCAGCCCTTCTATCTGTTCCGTGGCGCCGCGGTGATAATGTAAACCGAGATGATGCCCGCTCTGGTTCATCGCCAAAAGCATTTTCTTACTCTCCTGGGAAAACGGATTATAGGCATTGTTGGTAATCTGCACAAAATAAGTACTTTGTATCCCTTCCTCCGCCTCAATCTCGGACAGACGATAGGCCCTCTCGATTGAAAATTCGATATCATGACGCAAAATCAAATACTGATCGCGTTTTTCTTTTATGACATCGGCATAATCGCAATATTTGCCGCTGTCCTTAATATCACAAAGAATTTTCCGATATGCAGCGTAAGAGCAATCACTTTTCTGAAACATCCTTACAACCTCCAGTAATCATAGCCTTCTTTTTGCAGCCGATTTTTGTCGTACATACCCTTTAAGTCAAAAAACAACTTCTTATTCCTGCCCGCAAAGCCTTTCTGAAACCATGCCTCGTTCAAATCACGGAATATTTTATGCTGTACACAGACAGCGACTACATCCATATTGCCTATCGCGTCCATAGGTACAAGCTTGATACCGTATAACCGTTCCGCCTCCTCCCGGTCTGCCATATCGTCGCTAACAATCGGTTCTATTCCATATTGTCTCAGTTCTCGAATAATATCAATTACTTTTGTGTTTCTCGTATCCTGGCAATTCTCTTTAAACGCAAACCCAAGAATCACAACTTTCGCTGTCTTGATCGCGACATCTGCCTTTATCAGCGCCTTTACAATATGCTCCGCCACATATCTGCCCATATCATCGTTAATGCGGCGGCCGGATAAAATAACCTGCGAATGATAACCCATCAGCGCCGCTTTGTGGGTCAAATAATAAGGGTCAACCCCGATGCAATGGCCACCCACGAGCCCCGGCTGAAAATGAAGGAAATTCCATTTTGTACCGGCGGCCTCCAAAACGGCTTTGGTGTCAATCCCCATCTTATGAAAGATGATGGACAGTTCATTCATAAACGCAATGTTAATATCCCTCTGGCTGTTCTCAATCACTTTCGCCGCTTCGGCTACCTTGATCGACTCTGCGCGGTAAACTCCTGCCAATGCAACCAGCTCGTATACACTTGCCACAATGTCCAAGGTCTCCTCATCCATGCCGGACACCACTTTTACAATCGTAGACAAAACATGCTCTTTTGCAAGTTGCTTTGCAACTTGAGAATAGATACGTCTGACGACGCAATTTCCTATAAAGTAAAAAATCGGATGGAACTCACGGAGACAATCCCTCGTGTTCCATCCGATTTTTGTAACTATTCAGCCTTCGGCTTCATAGTTACGGAATCCGGCTCATTTATAGTTTGTCTTCGACAAAGAGCCGGATTCCCGCTTGGCTAGATATACGCATTCTTACGGACTTTGAAACGAGTGCAAAGTCCTTGGCGCAACTGTTACCGATTTTTCACTTTATTTCAAAAAACCATTGACAATCTGCTCTTCCGCTTCCTCCTCAGTAAGCCCCAGCGTCATCAGCTTTAACAGCTGCTCGCCGGCAATTTTGCCGATGGCGGCCTCGTGAATCAGGCTGGCGTCGATGTTGGCTGCGGTAAGGTTCGGGCTCGCCGAAACTCTGGCCGAATCCATAATAATCGAATCGCACTCCGTATGGCCCGAACAGGCGGCGTTGCCGTTTAGAGTGCTGGCAAAGTGCTGGGTGCTGTTTTCTTTTGCCACGGTGCGGCTGACGATATTGCAGCTGCATCCCTCCCCGTTTAAATCCGCTGTAAAATCGGAAACCGCGTTCTGCTCTCCGTCGGTGAGAACCTTTTCCTGCACTTCCAAGGTGGCGCCCGCCGCCAAAACTGCGGTCGTCTTTCGTATCGTATCATCAATGCCGGAAATCTGCGTCATCTCCATTCTCGCATACGCGCCCTCCTCAAGATGAATCTCCGTCGTGGGGTTCATGACGCGTTTCCCCTCTCCGTCGCCCTCTCCGTAATGCTTTTCCACATAGCGCACTCTGGCATTTTTTGCCACAAAAAACCGATGTATCCCCTCATGGCTGCTGTCCCCCGCGCCGCAATTGTGAATACCGCAGCCGGCGACGATCGTCACATCACTGTTCTCCCCGATATAAAAGTCGTTGTACACCATTTCCTTAAGACCGCTCTGTGAGAGCACGACCGGAATATGCACGCTCTCGTTTACCGTGTTCGGCTTAATTATAATATCAATGCCGGACTGATCAGTCTTGCTCACAATATCAATATTCGCAGTGGTGTTGCGGGCGCTGCTCTCGCCGTTGACACGGATATTGTATGCCCCAACCGGAAGCGCGTCAAGCTCTGCCACCTCATGTAATAGATTCTTTTGTATTGCATCCATATGATTAGCCCTCCAGTTTGTCCATTAATATATTACAGCCCGCTGCCTTTGCCGTATCATGCAGCAAATCCGGCAAAATCTCTTCTCTGGAAGCATACCGCTCCACGCTGCCGTTTTTTAAATAGATGATTTTGTCGGCAATATTCAAGATACGCTCCTGATGGCTGATAATCAGAATCGTGCCCTTCGTATCTTTGTGCATCTTTTCAAACACATGAATCAAGTTTCCAAAGCTCCAGAGATCAATCCCGGCCTCCGGCTCGTCAAAAACGGAAAACTTAGAGTCTCTGGCCAAAATCATCGCAATCTCGATGCGCTTCATCTCGCCGCCGGAAAGGCTCTGATTCAACTCACGGTCAATATAATCTTTGGCGCAAAGCCCTACCTCGGACAAATATCTGCACGCCTCATTTAACGTCAGATCGCGGCCCGCGGCAATCGTAATCAGATCTTTCACTGTGAGTCCCTTAAAGCGCACCGGCTGCTGAAATGCGAGACTGACGCCCGAGTGCGCCCGCTCCGTCACCGACTGCTCGGTGATATCGACGCCATCCAGACACATAGTCCCCTGGGTGGGCTTTAAGATGCCCGCGATAATCTTCGCCAACGTAGACTTGCCGCCGCCGTTTGGCCCTGTGATCACGACAATCTTATCGTCCAATACAAGATTGACGCCCTTTAAAATATCTTTTCCCTCTTCGGTACGAAAACCGATATTCTTTAATTCAAGCATTGTTGTCTCCTGTTACCTATCTTTATTATTTCTCCATCCGCTCTTTACATCTGATATTGTACGATACCTTGCTTTAATCTGGCAAGTCCTTCTTTTAATACAAGAGCGGGGCAGGCGATATTCAGCCGCAAAAACTCTGCCCCGTTTCCGCCGTACTGCGCGCCGTCCGACAGAAACAGTCCCGTCTCTTTTCGGATAAATCCCGCCAGCTCCTTAGAGTCTTTGGTGATGGCGCCGCAGTCCAGCCAGAGCAGATAAGTCGCATCGGATTGCACGAGCCGAATCCCAGGCAGCTCTCTGCCGATAAAATCAGCCACAATCTCCTTATTTTTCTGCAAATAGCCGCGCAGGGCATCCAGCCATGGCGCACCCTCTTTAAAAGCCGCGACCGCCGCTGTCACTGCAAAGAAATTTGGCTCCGCCACCTCATCGGTGTTGATGCCTCGGTTTACTTTGTGGCGCAAAAACGGATTCGGCACGGATATGGCGGACGTCTGCATCCCCGCCAGATTAAATGTCTTTGTCGGCGCAATACAGGTTATGCTGTTATTTCTGCAATCGTCTGACACAGACGCAAACGGAATATATTCTTTGCCCGGCATGGTCAGGTCGCAGTGTATCTCGTCCGCAATCACTGTCACATGGTGCTTGGCACAGAGCTCGCCCACTCTCGCCAAAGTATCCCGCTCCCAAATCTTTCCCGACGGGTTCTGCGGATTGCACAGAATCATCAAACTGGTCTGCGGATTTTTTAATTTCTCCTCCAGATCGGTAAAATCCATCTCATATCTGCCGTTCTCATATGTCAGCGGATTTTCCAGTACCGTTCTGCCGTTATTCAAGATACAATTGTAAAAAATGTTGTAGACCGGCGTCTGAATCACCACATGTTCGGCCGGTGTCGTCAATTTGCGCACCACAGAGGACAGCGTCGGCACCACCCCTGTGGAAAATAACAGCCAGTCTTTTTGCAGCCGAAAATGATGGCGCGTCTCCCACCAGTCCCCAATCGCATCGTACCACTCGTCTGGCACCACGCTGTAGCCGTATGCGCCAATCTCTATGCGCTCTCTTAGCGCCTCCACAATCTCCGGCGCCGTCTTAAAATCCATGTCCGCCACCCACATGGGGAGCTCACTCTCTCCTACATCCCATTTTAAAGACCCCGTATGGCGTCGTTCCACCGGTGTATCAAAATCATACTGCCTCATTTCTTTCTCTCCTTTGCACAAGTCTAAGCATAAAAAAGAATCACTCCGTGATTCTTTGCAAGTTGCTTTGCAACTTGATAATTGATGCGTCTGACGACGCAATTTTCTATAAAGTAAAAAGACATCTGCCTTGCGACAGATGCCATATTATTTATTTATTTGCCATTTCACAAAGTTCATGTAACATCTTAGGAAGTTCTGTCTCCATATTTTCGTTATTAAACTGACAGGTTCCTACCTTCTTATGTCCACCGCCGTTGTATTTCAGCATCAGGCTTCCAACATTGACCTCGCAGGTCCGATTTAAGATACTGTAACCGACCGCCGCCGAACAGCCCAATCCCCCGCGCCCGCTGACAATCCAGGCTGAGATATTCTGTTGCGGATACATACTGTAGATCATAAAACGATTGCCGGTGTAAATCGGGTCGACGCCGCGCAAATCGGAAATAATCACATTCCCGTCTACACGCGTGTGCTCTTTGACCATCTGCTTGAACTTCTCAGTCTGCTCATTGTAGACTTCGATGCGCTCCTGCACATCCGGCAGTGCCAATATCTCGTCCGTCGTCATCGTGCGGCACGCTTCCATCAACTTCTCCATCAGCTGATAGTTGGAAATGGAAAACTGTCTCCATCTGCCCAGGCCGGTCCTAGGGTCCATCAGATAGCCTACGAGAATCCACCCGCTGGGGTTCATGACTTCGTCGATGGTGAGATTGCCGGAATCCACTTTGTCCACAGCCTCCATCATCTCACCAAACTGTGGAAAACGCTCCTCTCCGCCGTAATACTCGTAGATAATACGCGCACAGGACGGCGTGATGCGGCTCTCCCCTTTATAGCGGCCCTCTAACGCCAGGCGTTCATGCTCGCTGGAATGATGGTCAAACCATAAACCGCAGCCCTCCACATAGGGCACATTGGCCAGACAGTCGTTCTCATCTATCTCTACCAGACCATCCTGCAGATCTTTGGGATGTGCGAACTTCCAATGATCAATGATGCCCGCCTCTAAAAGCAATGCGCCGCAAACGAGGCCGTCGAAATCCGAACGTGTTACTAATCTCAAAATTATTTCCTCCTTTATCTGCCTATTTTCGTGAATCTTGCTGCCACTCACCAATACTATGCAGAAATAATTTAATCTATTATAACACGGTATCGCAATTCTGAAAAGCTTCTTTTCATAATTTTACTCATCTTCATTTGATTTTATCCGAGAAAATCGTACCTGTTAGTCTCGGCAGTGATTAAGCTGCCTTTCGCTGTGTACTGGCTGGTAACGCTCTCGGCGTTTGTCTTCGCGTGATCTGCCGCCCGCGCTGCCACAAACCCGGTCCGCGTCAAAAAGTCGCTGCCACTGCCAAATGCTTTCTTTAACTTCTCAAGATCCGCCGCTTTCATCTTGTCCTCGTCGATCTTTAACGTGCCGTCTTTTTGAACCGTGACACCTGCCGCCTCCAAAACCTCCTTGCGGTCGGCAGCCCCCTGCGTAAACATCTGCATGTAATAACCATTTAACGAATCCGGCGTCTTTCTGATCGCCTCTAACGTGCTGTTATATTTGTCGACAAGACTTTTGATATTGTCATAAACCCCAGACATGTCTCCTGTCTCCTCGGCCTTTGCCCATATAGAGCCTTCTCCCGACTCCGCTAAGTTTTTCGCCTGTTTCTCGTAGGCCTCCGCTGCCTTTTGAATCTTATCATAGTTACTCTTGTAGACTGAGGACACCGACTGATTTAAACTGTTGCTGCCGTTTAAGTTGTCCAGCAGACTGCCCCCGTTGCTTTTATTGAGGTAATCCAAGAGTGAACCGCCCTCAAGCGGAATCCCTGCCTTTCTCGCAGACGCACTTAACATTTGATTGGTAACTCTCATAATTGTACTCCTTTCGCTGTGTCAAAATTATTACAAATTGTTTGCATGAAACTCTTTATAATCCTGGTATGCTTTCACAAAATCCTGATATCTGTATTTGGATATCAGAAGATTATCTTTATTTTTCATGAAAACTTCCGTTCGGTCATAATCGCTGACATATCTCATATTTACCAGATAACCTTTATGGATACGAAAAAAATCTGGCTTTAACACCTGCTCCAACTGACCGATCTTGTCATAATATTCCAAATTCTCCTGCTGCAAATGCAGGACAACTTTTCTCCCGTTGCTCTCAATATAATGTATTTCCTCCGATAAAACCTCCCTCTTACTATATCCGCTTTTGACGCATATCGTTTTTTGTCTTTTTTCTTCCTCATCACTCGCCGTGATATGCAATAGTATCACCTCATAACTTGTCAGATTAATTTCTTTCATGCAGCGACTATGCCACAATTTAAGTTCTAACTTACTCTGAAATCTTCTCACACTACATATCGGCATAAATCTGACAAAAACTTTGCAAATGTAGTGACTGGACAAAAGATTGTAATAACTGGACGATGGAAAGAAGCTTCATTTTAGGGCTAATTTACAATGTCAGGTCTTATCATTTCCACAAATTCCCTGTCTGTCATCCACAATGTCCCCGCTTGCCACATGCGGCAGAATGATGTTTTCCAAGGCATAATCCCACAAAATCTTAGAACCGCCCGCGGTATCTTTATTCCGCTCCAATATCTGGCTCAAGCGAATTCCCCGCTCGCGCCAGCTGCGGCCCCCAGAGGCCGCGTTTAACATCGCAGGCTGAATATTATCCATCGCGTGGGCAAAACGCGCCTCCGGCGTCTTTCCCTCCTCAAACTCGTCCCACAACCCCCGCATGTTCAAAGCAGCATCCCCCGGCAGCAGAGAAAAGATTCGCTCTGCCCCCTTTAACTCGCGCTCCCGCTGCGTTTTCTTCGCCTCCTCGTCGTAGGCAAATGTATCCCCGGCGTCAATCTCCACCAGATCATGAATCAAAAGCATAGTGACCGTTTTTAACAGATCAATTTCCTCATTGGCGTACCCGCCGAGCAGCACGGCCATCACAGCCATATGCCATGCGTGTTCCGCATCGTTCTCCTTTCGCGTGCCGTCCGCCAAATACGTCTGGCGGACGATATTTTTTTCTTTGTCGATCTCCCGAAAAAACTGAAAAAATTGCTGTAACTCGTTGTTATCCATTCTTATCCCCTATTCCTTTCTCAAACTTAGTACCAATTTATATTTATAAAAATTGCTTGTCACAGGCACATCCAAAAGTGATAAAAGAGCGCAAATCCACAAATGATTTTACGCTCTCTTCGTCTGCTTTATCTATCAATTCCAGCTTCCCTTTTACTGTTATCCATATCCCTCGGTTCTCTGTCGCAGGCCTATTTTAAAATTTTCTCTAACATATTTACCCGGTTAAACGGAAAAGAAAAATAATAACCGTCCGCAAAATCTGCGGCAAGCTCCATGATTTCGCGTGCAATGGCAATCCCCGCCGCTTCCCCCTGCGCTCTCGTCCCCTGTACGGGATAGCGTTCCACGATCTCATCCGGTATATAGATACCGGCAATCTCGTTTTTCATAAACAATGCATTTTTCCTGCTCACAAGCGGCATAATGCCGCATAGTATCCGCGCGCCCGTCTCCTCTTTGATCTGGCGCAGACGATCTGCCTCCTCCCTGCAAAACACAGGCTGCGTCAAAAAGAACGCGGCTTTGAGAGACATTTTCTTTTTGATACGTCCGATCTCCACATCCAGATTTCTTCTGCCCTGATTGATGGCACCCCCATAACACATCGGGGAATCGGCAAACGTCTCCTCATTCATATCTTCGACAATCTTCATCAGTCCGGTGGAATCAAAATTGAACACCCCCTTGACGGCAGAACGCGCCACGGAGGGAATGGGGTCGCCTGTGATGAGTAAAAAATTGTGTATGTCGTTGATGTATGCGCCCATAAACAGGGAGCGCATGGCGATCGCATTTTTATCGCGGCAGCAGATATGCGGCATGACCTCCATCCCGGTTTCCAGCTTGATTTTTGCCGCCACTAGGACCGAATCCGCCCTCGTTCTGCCTGACGGTGAGTCCGGCACTGTCAAAACGTCAACGTTCAGCCTTTTGAGCTGATGCGCCGCGCGCAAAAGATTTTCCTCGTTGGCGTCCACAGGCGGCGACAGCTCGACCGCAATCAGTTTTTTCTTCTTGATGGCACCGTCTCTCTCATACAAAAAGCCACTTTTTTTTGCCGGCGCAACCGCCCTCTGCTCCGCCCGCATGCTTCTGGCGCGCCCGGTCTGTGTCCTGTCAAGGCGCATTGCAAGTTCTGCGATATACGCCGGATTTGTTCCGCAGCAACCGCCCACGATGTCGATGCCCATCGACGCAAGCTCCGTCATTTGGTTGGCAAAATAGCGCGGTGTATTTGCAAACTCCAGCTGTCTTACCCCCCGTCTCGGATAACCCGCATTGGGCAGCGCAGTGAGATATTTGCCCTCCGGCAAACCGCTCTTTTCAAAGAGCTGCCGCATATGTACCGGCCCGACACCACAGTTTAAGCCGACCGCATCGACCCACTCGCACGCCGCCGCTTCGCCAAGCAGCCGCTTTGCGCGAAATCCTAAGCTGCTGCATCCAAACTGGTTGACCGCAAACTGCACCATGACAAAAACCTGGGCCTCTTTTTTGATCTGCTCTAAAACCGCATACAGCCGCTCCATATCGGGAAACGTTTCAAAGAGCAGGATATCGATGCCCTCCGCGACAAATGTCCTGGCAATCTCAATATACTGCTCTGTGCTCTCATTTTGCCCAAGATCAGGAATCGGCCCGATATCACCGGCTACAAATACCTGACGATTTGCTTGGCTGGCCGCTTGCCCGGCGATTTTCGCCGCAAGGCGGATATTTTCTTTTACGCCGTTGATATCGCACCCCAGCGATACCGTGTTGGAGGCAAAAGTGTTGGTGCGCAAAAAATCAGCGCCCGCCGCAAGGTAGGCGCTGTGAATTTGGGCGACACGTTCGGGATACATAAGATTAGCCAGCTCCGGCATCTTTTGCGTCTCATATTTTTCCGCATAATAAGTTCCAAATGATCCGTCTGTTACCATCTTTTTTTGTGCCAGATAGTCTTGTATTTTCATACGTTTCCTCTCATTCCGCCGCTTATCGGCATTTTATGTGCAGGAAATCAGGGATGCAGAGCGTCACCGTCAGCTTTTTCCTTTTGTATGCTGACTAAATCGGCCAGCGTGGTATTGTCCACCACCTCATTGACCGCCTGATTCACACGGCGCCAAAGTTCCACCGTCGCACAGTATTTTTCACGCTCACAGGAATCCCCATCTTCCTCGACACAGGAAACCGGCGCTAGCGAGCCCTCCGTCAGACGAAGGATCTCACCCACCGTGTATTCTTTTGGATCGCGCTTTAGCGAATACCCTCCCTGAGGGCCTCTTGCGCTGCGCACATACCCTGCTTTCGCCAATATGGCAATGATCTGTTCGAGATATTTGACCGAAATACTTTGTCTGGACGAAATCTCTTTGACACTGATCGCTCTGCCTTTCTCCCCCATCGCGAGCTCCATCATCAAACGCAGTGCATATCTGCCCTTTGTTGAAATCTTCAATGTATCCCCTCCCTTACGCTGCCTTCTGTCTCTAATATTCTTCGTCCTCTTCCTCTTCGCTGATATCGTTTTTGGGCTTTTCCAATCCGTCGATCGTAATCCCCTGCCGTCCGGCGTAATCCCAGAGTGCCGCGTGAATTGCCTCCTCCGCCAAAAGAGAACAGTGCACTTTCACCGGCGGAAGTCCGTCAAGCGCCTCCATGACTGCCTTATTTGTAACCAAAAGCGCCTCGTCTACTGTCTTGCCCATCACCAGCTCCGTTGCCATACTGCTCGTTGCCACCGCAGCGCCGCACCCGAATGTTTTAAATTTACAATCCTGTATCACTTGGTTTTCGTCGATGTCCAGGTACATGCGCATAATATCGCCGCACTTGGCATTGCCCACAGTCCCGATACCGCTGGCCTGCTCGATCTCACCCACATTCCTTGGGTTCTGAAAATGATCCATTACTTTCTCACTATACATCTATTTTCCCTCCCTGTCAAAAAGACTATGATATCCTTATGCTAACTTACCTTTTTCACCATATCTGCTTTCACCATATCCGCATAGAGCGGCGACATATCGCGCAGATGCCGCACGATTTCTTTGAGGCTGTCCACCAGATAGTCCGCCTGCTCCAAAGTATTATGCATTCCCAGTGTGATGCGAAGCGAACCGTGTGCCGTCTCGTGCGCCAGCCCGATTGCCAGCAGCACATGGGAAGGGTCCAAAGATCCCGATGTGCAGGCGGAACCGCTCGACGCGCATATTCCCTTGCCGTCTAACAGGATAAGCAGCGACTCTCCCTCTATATACTGAAAACTAAAATTGACATTGCCCGGCAGACGATTTGTCCGGTCACCGTTTAATATGGCAAAGGGAATCTCACGCTCAATCCGCTCTATGATATGATCGCGGATTTCTTTCTCCCGCGCCGTTCTCTCCTCGCGGTCCGAAAGCGCCAGTTCTGCCGCCCGCGCCAGTCCGATGATACCCGCCACGTTTTCCGTTCCGGCCCTTCTGCGCCGCTCCTGTGCGCCGCCGTGCACAAACGATCTGATTTTCACACCTTTTCTGATATACAAAAATCCAATGCCTTTCGGGCCATAAATCTTGTGTCCGCTGACGCTCAACATATCAATATTCATTTCTTCCACGTCGATGGGCACCTGCGTGTAAGCCTGTACCGCGTCTGTATGAAAGAGAACGCCGTGTTTTCTGGCAATCTGCCCGATCTGTGCGACAGGCTCGATCGTCCCGATCTCGTTATTGGCAAACATGACACTGATGAGTATCGTATCCGGCCTGATTGCCGTCTAAAGCTGCCCGACATCCACCAGACCATTCTCATCTACATCGAGATACGTGACTTCAAATCCCTGCTTCTCCAGATAACCGCAGGTATGCAAAACGGCATGATGTTCAATCTTTGTCGTGATTATGTGTCTGCCCTGACTGCCGTAGGCATCCGCTGCCGCCTTAATTGCCCAATTGTCTGACTCCGAGCCTCCCGCAGTAAAATAAATATTTTCAGCGGCAGTATTGATTGAGGCTGCCAGCAGTTCTCTCGCACGCGCCACATCCTGTCTGCTCTGCGCCGCCATGCGGTAGATGCCGGAAGGGTTTGCATAATTTTCTGTGAAATAGGGAAGCATCGCCTCGAGCACCTGCTCCCTAAGCGGCGTGGTCGCCGCATTGTCCATATATATGATGGTATCTTCCATACGTTACCTCCTGTTCGCTCAAGACCCGCAGAGACACAATGCGCCGGGCGCACCCTACTGCGTGCCGGCATATGTCTTTGATCGAATCCCTGACAATTGATCTTTGGCCAGTGCACTCCGATGTTCTACAGAATGTCCTGTCCGGTAACGTTATCGTAGACCCTTTTTCATAGTTTGTCAATAGGAAAAGAATGATATAAGCAATTTAATCCATACTCAACTGCGTCTGATAAGATCTCACCACATCACAGGTCTTTTCAATATCCTCTGTCTGATGCGCCGCAGAAAGAAACATGGCCTCAAACTGAGATGGCGCCGTGTAAATGCCATGCTCCAGCAAATAGCCGAAATACCGGGCATATTTCACTGTGTCCGATGTTGTTGCCGTCTCGTAATTTGTCACCCGCTCTCCCGTAAAAAATACACTCATCAGAGAACCGACGCGGTTGACCTGCACCTGATCGCCGAACGCATCTTTGACGGCATCCGCAATCGTTTCCGTGTGCGCTGCGATCTTGTCATAGATCTGCGGCTGTTCTCTAAGCAGCCGCAATGTCGTGATTCCTGCCGCCGTGGCGATCGGATTGCCCGAGAGCGTGCCGGCCTGATAGACAGGTCCGGCCGGAGCCACCAAATGCATGATCTCCCGCCGGCCGCCGTAGGCACCCATTGGCATGCCGCCGCCGACAATCTTTCCCAGCGTCGTGAGATCCGGCTCCACACCGTAGTACTGCTGCGCCCCGCCAAGTCCCAGACGAAATCCGGTAATCACCTCGTCAAAGATCAGCAGTGCGCCATTTTGGCGCGTTATCTCGCGCAAAAACGGTAAAAAACCTTCTGCGGGAGGCACGACACCCATATTCGCCGCCACCGGTTCCACGATCAGAGCCGCAATCTGTCCCCTGTTTGTCTCAAAAAGCCTCTGCACGGAAGCCTCATCATTATATTCTGCGATCAGGGTATTTTTGGTGCAGTCCGCCGGAACGCCAAGGCTGTCCGGCACCGACTGCGTCAATGCCCCTGAGCCCGCTTTCACTAACAGGTCATCGGCATGACCGTGATAGCAGCCCCGGAATTTGACGATTTTGTCGCGGCCCGTAAATCCTCTTGCCACGCGCACGGCGCTCATCACCGCCTCCGTGCCGGAACTTACCAGCCGCGACACTTCCATCGACGGCATGCAATCGCGAATCATCTCCGCGATCTCAATCTCCTTTTGTGTGGGAGCCCCGTAGGTCAAACCGTTCTCACTTGCACGCCGCACCGCCTCCGTCACTTGGGGGTGGGCATGGCCCAGGATACAGGGCCCCCAGGAGCCGACATAATCTATATAGGAATTACCGTCCACATCATAAATATAGGGGCCTTTCGCCCGCTCAATAAATACCGGCGCGCGGCCGACTGCCAGATAGGCCCGCACCGGACTGTTGACACCGCCCGGCAGGCACTTCTTTGCGCGCTCATACAATTGTTCTGATTTTTGATGATTCATAGTACCAGCCATACCTTCCTCTCATTTTTCCATCAGGCAAACAACAACAGGCCACTTCGGCCCCATATCAGCCACCTCATTTTTCATTGAGCCAGACCGCCGCGTCCAGCGCGTGATAAGTAATGATGATCTTTGCCCCCGCCCGCTTCATACTGAGCAGATTTTCCATCACAATTTTTTGTTCGTCAATCCAGCCGTTTGCGGCCGCAGCTTTCACCATAGCATATTCCCCGCTGACATTATAAACGGCCAGAGGATAATCGGTTCTTTGCGCCGCCTCACGCAGAACATCCAGATATGCCAAAGCGGGCTTTACCATGATAATATCCGCGCCCTCCTCGATATCCAAAAGACACTCCCGCACCGCTTCCCTGCGGTTGGCCCCATCCATCTGATAGGTCTTTCGGTCGCCGAACCCCGGCGCCGAATGGGCTGCATCCCGAAACGGTGCATAGTATGCGGAGGCAAACTTAGCGCTGTATGCCATAATGGCACGATTGTGGAAGCCATTTTCGTCGAGCGCCCGGCGGATTGCCGCGACCCTGCCGTCCATCATATCCGAAGGCGCGATCATGTCTGCGCCTGCCCTCGCCACGCTGACTGCCATTTTTGACAGAAGCGGCAGTGTCTCATCGTTTAAGATCTCTTCGCCGCAGACTACGCCGCAGTGCCCGTGGGAAGTATACTCACAGAGACATACATCAGCAATCACCAGCAGATCGGGTGCGCTCGCCTTGATCGAGCGGATGGCCCGCTGGGTAATACCCTCGTCATGGTAAGCCTCGCTCCCCATTTCATCTTTGTGCGCCGGAATACCAAACAGCAAAATCGCAGGAATACCCGCCGCCGTTATCCTGTCCAATTCCTCTCCCAAGCGATCAATGGAATATTGAAAAATACCCGGCATGGAATCGATGGGATTTTTGATATTTTCTCCCTCGATGACAAACACCGGATAAACCAGATCGTCGATATCTACTTTTGTCTCGCGCACTAAGGCACGCATGGCAGCGTTGACACGCAGCCTTCTCATCCTGTTTTTCACTTAGCTTTCCCTGCCTTTCTTTGTTGTCTGCCCTCTCTAACAGATCTAATTTCTCGACTAGTCTCATCTCTTTTCATAAGCGCTCTTTCCGCTCTCACGCAATCCCAGTCTCTTTTCCCCGTTTAGTCCACCGGATTCATTTTAGTTCCTGCGCCGTGATCAATGCTAATAGCCCCTCTACGGAAGAGACAGACGCCGTCCTTACCTCACACGCTTCCTCCAGCGCTGCTCTCTTTTTAAGCGCGCGCCGCAACGCCTGTGAGGTCAAATCCCCGATTCCATAACATCGGCTGCCGGAGGACAGCCGCATGCCTGTCTTCTTAAGCTGTTCAAAAAACGCTTCCACCCCCAAAGCAGAGAAAAAAACGTAATCCCGCAACGTTTCCACGAGGTTCCACTGCGACGTCGGCGTGCCCTGCACGTCATAAAATGGCAACTCCAGGACGAAAAATCCTGCATCCCTTAATATTTCCACCATCCTGCGGCCTCCCCGCTTGGCTCTGGGAAGCAGAATCTCTAATGCCCGGCCGCTCTTTCCCGTATCGCGTCGACAGCGGTCAGCAAATTCTCTGGCAAACGCCTCGCCGTTCGCCTGCTTGGGCTTAAAATCAGCAAAAATCCCATATTCCCTTAAGGCATCGTCTGTGCCCTCACCGAGCACTGCAAACCGACATGACGCCAGTTTGCGCACGTCGAGCCGCTCCGCCTGCCACGTCTGGAAAAATTGCCGCACTGCCTGTCTGCTGGTAAAAAAAATCCAGTCGTAAGCGCTGATCTGTTTCATGATCGCAGCGAGTTCTCTTTCCTTTGGCAAAGTCATTCGCTCCATGGTAATCAGCGCTGCCGCCTGCGAATCTGCCACACGCCGCGACAGACCGTCCGCAAATCGCTCCATCATCTCCTGCGTTCCGATCAATCCATAAACCCGCTGCTTTCGCCTGTCGAGAAACGATAAAGCCGCCGTCTTTCCGACCACGATAACCGCCGGCGATGTCAGACCTGCCAGGCGCACGTTCTCTGCGATGTCAGCGAGCGTTCCTCTCACGCATGTCTGCCGCGGCAGTGTCCCGTCTGCAATCACTGCCGCGGGGGTATCGGCGGCCATCCCGCACGCCGTCAATTGCGCCGCAATCCATTCCAGATTGGCTAACCCCATCAAAAAAACGAGTGTTCCCTTAACCTTTGCCAGGATTTCAAAATCTTCGGAGAGTGCCTCTCTCCCGTCTCTTGTGTGGCCGGTGACAACGTGAAAGCTGTGACTGACCCCCCTGTGCGTGACCGGAACTCCGGCTGATTCCGGCACTGCAACGGCAGACGTCACACCTGGAATCAGCTCGTAAGCAAGGTTTTCCCGCTCCAATGCCTCGATCTCTTCGCCCCCCCTGCCAAACACAAAAGAATCGCCGCCTTTTAATCGCGCAACACACGAATATTTCTTCGCGCACTCCACCAAAATCTTGTTGATCTCCTCCTGCCGCACCGCGTGCGCGCCGGCCCTCTTGCCCACATATATCAGCACAGCATCCGCTCTGGCGTACTGTAACAACGCATCAGAGGCGAGCCGGTCGTAAATAATCACATCGGCTTTTTTGAGCCCCTCCACTCCCTTTACCGTGATTAGACCTGCGTCTCCGGGTCCGGCCCCAATCAATAACACTTTTCCCATACACTACATCCCTCCCAACGGCTTATTCAGGTTGCAGAAACATCTGCATTTAGAGTGACGCTCTTATTTCATCCGCCAGTATCATCCAGTCGCGCAGCTTTGCCTCCCCGCTTTTTTGGTATATCTGCCCCTCTTTTTCCGTCATGAGCCACAGCCGTATTCTCTTTTCCGGCAATACCACATTTTTATCCATCAGGCAGCCCGGTATTTCCATTCCCTCCATCTGCCGCGGCGAAACGATCTGCGCGTAAACGCCGACGGCCTCATGACAGCCCGCACCGAGCTTTTGCATCAGGTAACGCTCGGCCTCAAGCTCCTGCGCTGCCTGTCTATCGCCAATGCACCGCCAAAAATCACGATTGTCTTCGCTGCCCTCGACGGCGATAATCGCCTGACCGCCCGCCGGTATCACGTCCTGCGGCTCAAAGTATGTATATGTCAAATCCGCTTCCCGGTCAAGACCCGCGCGCTTAAGACCCGCGGCTGCCAGCACGATGCCGTCACACGCCCCGCCGCGCAGTTTTTCCAGGCGGGTATCTATGTTTCCCCGTATCCCACAAAATTCTGCCTGCGGATACAATTTGCCGACCTGTGCCCGGCGTCTTAGGCTTCCCGTGCCAATCAACGCCCGTTCCTCACGGCTGACGGGACGATCTTTTCTGGATATCAGCACATCCCGCACGTCGGACCGCGGCAGCACACAGACAATGCCAAGCCCCTCTGCCAGCTCCATCGGCATATCCTTGGCGGAGTGAACGGCACAATCGATCTCACCAGACTTTATCAACTGTTCGAGCTCTGTAACAAAAACACCTTTCCCGCCAAACTCTGCCAGCGGGCGGTTTATGATTTGATCTCCCTTAGTCTTGATCGTCACTTTTTCGCACTGTATGCCCGGATACGCCTTTTGGACTGCTGCTATCAATAGCTCTGTCTGCCGCTGCGCTAATCTGCTGCCGCGCGTGCCGACTCTGATTTTATCGGGCATCACTTTCTTACCACTCCACTCCATTCTGACCTCCCTCGCCCTGCCATTCCCCCACTCCGCTTTATTTTGAGTATATACAGATATTATATCACGACTACCGCATATCAGATGCGCTCACACAATTGGCACACTTTCTCGCGGGACAGCCGCCCATCTTTTAACACAATCTCCAACATTTCTTCAAACACCTGTTTTCTCTTTTCGGCTCCCGCCACATGGTTTAAAACATACTCCCGATGAGCGCCCATGATTGCCGCTGCCTTCCCGCAGGATTCGGGTATCACACACTCCAGTTCCCGCCGCAGCCTTGCCGCCAGCGCCGGGGAACTGCCCCCGGTGGACACGGCCGCCACGACATCTTCTCTTCTCACGATCGCCGGGAAAAAAAAGGTACAAAGTTCCCGCACGTCCACGACATTGACCGGTATCTTTTGCTCCCTGCACTGCGCCGCCACCTGCCGCTGTAAAAAAACATCGTCCGTCGCCGCCACCACCAGCAGGGCTCCGGCAAGATCGGCGGGTCTGTACTCCCGCAGATGCACTACAATCCGCCCCTCCTCCTGCCACAGGGCGATCTGACTTGTCACAGTGCGCGCCGTCACTGCCACATTGGCGCCAAACTCCAGTAACTGCCGTATTTTGCCCTCAGCTACTCTGCCGCCGCCCACAACAGCGCAAAACTGTCCCGTAATATCAATAAATAATGGAAAATATGCCATCGTCCAATCCTCACTGCCGCTCTATAATTGTTCCACAGCCTCGACCAACGCCTTAAAATTGTCACTCGAAAGATGCTCTTTCATCTGATAAAAAACACTGCCGAACTCCCGCTTTTTGATCTGCTCAAACAACTCTCTTTTTTGCTCCATAAACGATGACATCGCCACGTCTTTTATTGTTTCGTCGAGCTTCTCCTCTAAAAGCATCTGCGCTTTGAGCACTTCTTTTTGTTTGATGCCATGATTACTCTCTGCCATACGCGCAAAATCATCCATATCCACCAGACGGCAGTCCGATATCCCGGCGATCGCCCGGTCCATATCACGCGGCACAGCCATGTCCAAAAACATGCGCGGCTTCCTGGTCTTTAAAACTTCCTTTACTTTCTCCGCCGTAAAGGTATAGTGCGGGCTCGTGGAAGCGCTGACAATCACATCCATCTCATCTAGAATCTCATAACGCTCTGAAAAATCCGTCATGACAAGGCCGTCTTTGCCCCCTCTCTCTGACACACTCACATGTTTCCTGCTGGTTCCCGTAATGTTTCTGATGTTTTTGCTGTAGAGATTTTTGGCTAAAATACTGCCAATTTTTCCGGTAATTCCCACTATTAGAATTTTTTTAGTATGATCTTTCTGCAAAAACTCTTCAATTGTATTAGCCGCAAGCGTACCGGTCGAGACCGGCGTTTTCGACAAAAGCGTTTCCGTTTTTATGCTTTTGGCACAGCAGAGCGCCCCCTGGAAAGCAATATTCATCTCATTACAGCTCCTGCCCTCGCTAAGAGCCTGTCCGTAGCTTTCTTTGATCTGATGAAGGATCTCGTCCTCCCCAAGAACCATCGAATCTAGACCGCTGGCAACAAAAAACAAATGTCGGAGCGCGCGGTCGCCCTGATAACTGTAGATATGATTTAAAATGTCCTCCCGCGGAATATTTTTGTACGCCGCAAGCGCATTTTCAATCTGCTCGCTTCGCCCCCCGTCACTGCAAAAGTATAGCTCACTGCGGTTGCAGGTCGATAAGACCACCACACAGCCAATGCCATATGTTTCTTTTAAAAACGCTGCAAATTCCGTCTGCTGCTCCGTGGAAAACGCATATGTTTCCCTGATATCGAGCGGAACTTTTTTGTAATTGATACTGATACAATCCATTTTATGACCTCTATGTAGTATATGCGCACATAAAAATGTTAAGCCATCCGGTTTTACCCGTTCCCCGTCCGTCCATTTGCCAATTCCCCGCAAACCGCACAGCCGCCCGCCCGTCTCGGCAAATGTATGGTGCGAAATTCTGCCTTCAAGCCATCATAAGTCAATAATTTCCCCACCAACAGATCCCCGATTCCTAATACATACTTGATGGCCTCCATCGCCTGCAAACTGCCGATCACGCCGCACACGGCGCCGATCGCGCCGTTTTTCTTTGTATCTTTGGGCGGCGGATTCTCAAATACACAGCGGTAACAAGGTCCTTCGCCCGGCACATAGGTCATAAGCTGTCCGCCAAACCCAGCGATTCCCGCGTGTGAAAACGGTTTTTTCGCTCTGACACAGGCGTCGTTTATCATAAATTTTGATGCAAAGTTGTCGGTCGCATCGAGAATAAAGTCATACGTTTCCACCAGTTTTTCGATATTTTCAGAATCCGCAAACTGACGATACACCGTCACCGCCGTCTCGGGGTTGACGGCGCTAAGCGTTTCCCTTGCGGAAACAACTTTCGCTCTTCCCAGATCATTTGTCGTGTGTAAGATCTGTCTCTGTAAATTGGACAACTCAACTGTATCGGCGTCCACAAGACCGATATTTCCCACGCCCGCCGCGGCTAGATACAGCGCTGCCGGTGAGCCAAGGCCGCCGGCGCCGATGATTAAAACGCTTGCTTTCGATAATTTCTCCTGTCCCGCTGTCCCCATCTCCTCCAATATCAGCTGGCGGGCATAACGCTTTGTCTGTTCACTGGTAAGTCCCATAATACCCTCATTTTTCTGCACACAACAATATTATCATTACATAATTACAGATCATTTTATTCTATTTTATCCGAACATGTCAATATCTCAGAAAGCGATTATAAAATTCCATGGAAGCTCTGGCTTCTTTGGTATCCGCAACGCCGTGCTCTTCCACGAACCGTTTCATTTCCATGATATCTTCGTGGGAAAAATAATAACTCATCTGCGGCGTCTGACCGTTTAGATTTTCAAACGCTGTCAATAGGGCATCTCTGTAAGCTACATTTGTTTTCCACAGAGAATCCTCCCGCAGTCCGCCATGTCCATAGTCCTTATAGTAATAATTTTCATCGATAAAGCGCGTCGTCTGTTCCGGCGTGACTTGCACGCCCGTGGTGTCCACCACCCGGACAGTGACGGTCGTTTGAAAGGTATTTCCCGCGGTATCCACAACCCAATAATTGATATCGACCTTGGCGCTTTGATCCATAGAGGTAAACTGCTCCGGCAAATAGCCTGGTATCGTAAAGTCATTTTCATGCTCTAAACTGCCTCCCGGCGCGATATTCCCATCTTCGCGGTCAGACGCCGCGGCATGGCGCATCAGTTCTTCCTGCGTAATCACGCCGCTCTGCGCCTCTTTTAGCGTGTAAAACAGGTCTCCCGCCTCTATTCCCGGGCAGTAATCCCATACGGCATAGAGAACTACGACGCCCTGCGGCTCATTCTCCTCCCCCAGATAATGCTCCGTTGTAAGCGGCTCTACCGTGGCGCCGTTTGTGTAGGCACAGTCTGCCGGGTAGTGGCCCGCATCCGTATCCCAGCCGATAAATGTGCTAGGCCCGTTCTCGTTGCGGTGGATGTACGGCCCGTCAGCGCCAACGGCCGGCAGCGTCACAGGGCCGGTCAAAAGCGCCGGGTAGATATCGTCGATATGCCCCTCCCCGCCATTGGGGTCAAAGATGATCTTATAAGTCCCGTCCGTACTGTGGGCGGTCAGCGTCACGTCATCGTCGGGCATCGTAAAACTGTAAAAATCGTTCTTCCGCTCCGGCGCGTCCACTCCATCCGGCGCATTGCCAGTCCAGCCGTAGAAATCATACAGTTCCGCGACGGTGGCGCCTACGGTCACGGTCTCCCCGGACTGCACAAACAAGCTGACATTCGACGCGTGGGTCTGGCTCTCGCCGCCCGCTCCCACACTGACTGAGGTAATGTGATCATCCCCAGCCAGGACGTTTAAACGAAATCCCTGGTAGTGCGCATAAAATGTCACACTCTCGCCGCCCTCATACTGCCACAGGTTGTCCTTCCAATAGGTGCCCTCATTGGTGCACTTTCCGTAAGCGTCATAGACCTGTACGCCCGCATCATAACCTGGCTCCGTGTACCAGCCCAAAAAGGCGGACGTGCCGCGCACCGGTATCTCCCCTGTGACGTCGCACCATCTGTTTTTGCTGACCACAGCCTGCGGTGTCAGCGTTTTCGCCTCTTTCGTGCCGTCAGGCAGCGTGCCGCCGTTGGGATCAAGGATGATCGTGCAGTTCTTCCCCCAATGGGCGGTGGCAGTGACATCCCCGTCATAAGCGCCGGTAAATGTATACTTGGAAAAACCTCCGCTCTCATCCATCTTCAGATAGGCATCCGGCACCGGCGCCTTGGCCGGGCGCAGCAGGGCGCCCGTGTGCGTGTCGCTCAACGCCCAGCCAAGGAACGTATACCCCGCCCGGGATGGACAGGACTGTACCGGGATTACCGTGTGATATGTATCCGTCGTATAACAAAACCAGGCGTCGCTCCCTTCCTGATAGGTTTTCGACCATTTCTCTTTTTTCCCCGGCTGCATGTTTGCGCCGATTACCGTGGCCGTGCCTCCGTTATTGTCGACCGTAAGCGTATGGGTAATGTTTTTCCACCGAGCCGTAATCCAGATATCGCCCGTACATCCCGTGGAATCAAAGACATAGGCGGGTATCTGGGCCCCATTCCCGTATGTGCCGGACCCCCCGATGCGGATACAGCCATCATCTAACTCACTGCCGGAGGCATCTGTGGCGTTCCATCCCAAGAACGCGTATCCCTCCCGGTAAGGATAGGACTGAATCAGACTGTCCGTATTGTACCAGCCGCTGCCGGCATAGGAAAACACAACCTGATCTCCGGTACGGTAGGCTTTCCCCCAGGACGCGGTTTCGCCGCCTCCCGTGTAGAGCGCATACGAACCGCCGTTATTATTGACAAAAATAGTCCCGCTTCCCTGCCAGTGGGCGTAGAGGTCGATGACGGCCTTCTGTCCTTTGTAATAGGCATATTTACTGAGCGCATCCACAGTGACTGTACTGTCCATACTGATATAGTCGCCGCCCGCAGGCTCTGTGTACCAGCCATATTTTACGGCGCCCTCCGGCTTTACCGGCAAGTGCCCGGCCACGGTAAAATTGACCGCCTGCTGGAGACCCGCGCTCTTAAGTCCGCCGTTTTGATTGTATCTGGCAACCTCTTTATAGAGGTAAAGATATTCCGCCGTAATATTTGCATATGCCGCGCCACCGTCCTCATATACCGCTGTCCGATAGAAAGACACATCCTGGCTGACCGCAAATGTCCCTCCCACATACATGCTAAGCAGGCTGCCAGCGGGCTTATTGACATGGAGACGTATTTGAAAATTTTTTGCCGCAGCCGCGCTTGGCGTCCACTGCGCATACAGAACAAGCGACAAACTGTTTCTCATTGCCGCGTAGGAGACGCCCCGGGCGAAGTCAAAACTTTTATATGTGGAGGCGAGATATGCCGTCCCAGCCGTAAAACTTCGACCGGTTCCGTCAGCCCTGGTGTTCCACTCCGCACCTTTATTCTCCGCATAGCCCTCGCGTCTTACCGAAAGACTGGCATAGGACTTCGGGCGTTTTGCCGGGCTGTTATAGGTCACCTTTGTCGTCGCACTGTTTGCGATCGTGCCGCCGTTGCCGTTGTATTTGACGGTAAGCTGCGGGTGATTGAGGTTGACATTCATCGTCACCTTGGAGGCATGGCCGTTTGCATCGCCGATTATCCCACAGTTGCCCAGATTCATCTGCACCCAGAATGTCTCCGTGCGGTCCGACCCCAGGACAATGTCCGACAGCGTGCTCCTGCCGCTGTCATCCCATGCGTAGGACTTATAGTTTGCACGGCCTCCGGTCTCATTCAGGTTCTCCCTGCTGCCCGCCGCGGCGTAGGTATAGGCCGGGTGTGTGTACTGGAACTGCAGGTTGATAACACAGCGGCTTTTCGTCTTGTAAATCGTCTTTCCATTATCTGTCTTGGACACGAGTGGCTGCTGATCGGCGGCCTCGATATCGCCGGTAAGTGCTTGGACGGTGGTGGTTTTTGTTTCCTTTCCAACTTTTCCAGTGTTTTGATCAATCAATTGCAGATCATGATGGTTCGCACCACTTATTTCCACTTTCGCAGATACATCCTGTGAAATTTGATCTTTATATGTACCATCTTTTTGAGGCATTACCGTCAGCTTAATCACAGCAGCAGTCGTATGCTCCCCGTTCGTCCCATTCAGGTTCAGTTTAAAATACCCCTGGGCAGCAATCATGTTCTGCTGATAGAGGCCGTCTTTTTTTGCGGCTCTCTCAACCGCAATGCCGCCCTCGTCCGCATACCTCTCTTCACCGCTATCCGGCGTAATCACAGTGGACGCTTCTGCACTGCTATCGGCAGCCGTGAAATCTAACGCCCCCGCCTTCTGTGTAGTAATCTCCTGCATCTCCACAGGCTGTGCCTTGGTATAAGTATACTGTGTTCCCTCATTCCCTGACAGCAAAAACACACCGCCGCTTCCGCACGCCGTCGCAAATATCAGCAGGCATATAAAAATAATTACTGCCACTGTCCGTTGTATTGTTTTCAGTTTTGCTCCTGTAATCATAATATCTCCTCTCGATTACTGAAGCTACTCCTCCTCCCAGATATTTATTGCCAATGCTATAAGCCCCAAATCCCAGTACCACATATCTGGGTTAGAATACACACAGGTGCCATCGGGCATTATCCCATCATACCCATGATCGCCGTACTCTCCCCGCACATAGTGCCAGCCGGATGATTTTTCATAATGATCAGCAATCCATGTTTTGTTAAAGCCCCGTGCCTCCATTGATGCCTCCAGCTCAGCGTACATCCCCGGCGTCATAGCCACATACATACTTCTTTCTTCTGGGTGCTCCCGCAGATAGGCATAGACCTCTTTCTCCCGCATAATCGGGGCAGCATCTACATAAATCTCACATGATTTGAAAAGGCCGCTGCCGTCACAGGTCATGGCATAGACCTTGCACGCTCCCGCGCCAACTCCCGTCACATAACCTTTCTGGTCTACGGTGGCAACGTTTGTGTCGTCGGAATAGAAATAGACTGCCCGATTATCCGCATGGGCAGGAAGAACCTGCGTGCGCAGCGCCAGAGCAGCTTTCCCGCCAACTGGAACCCGCCTCGCATACCCGCCATGCAATGTCTCGTGGAGTGTAAGTTCTGTCACCGGCACCACATTCTTCTTCACCGTGACATAAATCGCCGCACTGACTCTGCCATCCGTGGTCTTTACCGTGACCGTCGTCTTTCCCTCTTTCACAGCTAGAATGCCAACCCTGCCTCCGTCCTCCGCCTGCGCCCACGCTATGTCGGGATTATCGCTCACTGCGCTGACATTTTTATCTCTGACTGTTCCCGGCAGCACCATGGCGTATACCATGATGCCCTTGGCCGGCTCTAATGTCACCTGCTTTGGTACCGAGATCGCTGCTGCCGCCTGGGTCACCGTCACGGCGCACACTGCTTTCACGCGCTTATTGACTGCAGAAGTCACAGTGACTGTCGCAGTCCCGGCCGCTACGCCCTTTACCACGCCCTTTGCGCTGACGGCGGCAACGGCGGGATTACTGGAATGATATATCACGTTACTGCTGCTGACGCCTGTAAGCTTTGTTATGTGAAGCAGAGTCGTTTTCCCCACCGTCACAGTGAGTTTTTTGTTCTTTATCGCAAGACTGCTCTTTTTGGGCTTTGCTTTCACGGTCAATTTGAACTTTGCCTTGGCTTTTTTATTGGACTTTGACGTCACGGTGATGATGGCCGTGCCCTTTTTCTTTGCGGTCACTTCCCCTCTGTCATTTACCGACGCCACTTTCTTTTGATTGGAGCTGAACTTAAGATGTGTTTTCTGGCTGCCGGAAAATTTCTTCACTTTTATGATGATATATTCACCGGCATAAAGAGTAGCTTTCGTTTTATGTAATGTAATCTTTTTGGGAGCAGCCGCTTTTAAGGCGCTATGCACCTGGCCCTCTGTTGGGTCCGCATATAGAGACTCCGTATCCGCAGGCGGCACATAAACATGGCCTGTTTCCACATCAAAATCCTTAGCACAAGCCACATCCACACCAGATTTGCCCGCGCAGGACATATCTACACCAAATACCGCTCCCCGATGCGTATACCCAAAACAGTTACACTCTGTCGGGATAATAAACAGACCAAACGCAGCGGCACATCCAACTGCACATAACAGCGCTCTCACACGCAACTGTCCCAAAATTCCTCCCATAACACACTCCCCATACATTTAAATTAGTTTCATTGGAAAACAGACAAAGATAAAACTGGAAGATAAAAAATAGATTTCATAAGAATATACTTTATTATAGCATCTGCCCGCCCGGTCTGCAATGATAATTTGCAATTTTGTTGCAAAAAACTTTCCCTTGTAAGTTGCTTAAAAGGGCAAAAACAAGGGAAAATACATAGCAATCCTTTTAACCTTTTCGGGCAGTGTATCAAGAAAGCTCTGGTATTCCTGTATGCGTTCGGGATAACGCTCGTCAACCGTTTCTATAAACACATTAACTTACTCGTCCACATGTCCCTCCGTTATCCCTTCTTCTTTACTACGGGTATCCATACCTCGTATTGTGCGTTCTGCGGGTCTGGATTTAAGTAAACCTCAATATCGGGGGCGTTGGCGTATTCATAGCCAGAGGTCGGAAGCCACTCTGTAATAATCCGCTGCTCCAATTCCTGTATGGACTGATTGGTACCCGTTCCAGAAAAGATTGCCCAAGTAGATGCCGGCACGGTATATTCTTCAAACTCACCGCTTGTTTTTGTGCTGGAAACAGCAATAAAATATTTCCAATGTTCTTCATCATTGCAGGCGCTCACACCCAAAAGTCCCATTGGCGGCGTATCCATCATTCCTGCCAATTTCTGTATTGTTCCATTGACAGACGCTTCCTGCCACATCGTTGGCACAATCATAAAATTATTCTCGATTTGCTTATCGAGCGGTGCAGATACGCCAATAATGCGGAATGCCTCTTTTGTTTCAATTTTATAATTCATTTCAGTTGCTCCTTTCACAGAAATTTTAAATACAATGGGGGAAAAAGATTTGACAGATACGCCCTCGTCTTTCACTGAAGATGGGGCTATCCCGTGAAAAGACTGGAACGCCCTGTTAAATGCAGTCGGGGAACGGTAGCCGTACTTCTCTGCAATATCAATAATCCGTTCATCGCCGCCCTGCAAGTCTACCGCTGCTAAAGACATTTTTCTTCTTCGGATATACTCTGCCAGAGAGATGCCCGCCATATAAGTAAACATCCTCTGATAGTGATAGGTGGAACAGCAGGCAATCCGCCCAAGCTGTTCATAGTCAATTTCACCGGTTAGGTGTTCCTCAATATAATTCATGCTTTGATTTAATCTATGGACCCATTCCATGGATACCTCCTTCCACATATATCATGCTTCGTGAATATTAATTCATCATTTTTATTATAAGTCATATGATTCAATTATTCCTCTCTATCCTTGCACAAAAAAGAGAGGCGTTATTCAATAATTGATATTTGCTTTTCTAGCCTGACTGCATAAGTCGCGAGTAGACAGCGTGTAGCTCTTTCCATCCTTGACAAAATGTGTCCCACACTGACGAAACTCAAAATGTACTTTGTGAGCGATACATTGCTCCCGTATGGCAAGCACCCATGCATAATCTAGCGGTCTGGCGTTCCTGTCTGATTCGCCGCCAACAACGACTAATTCAACATGATCAAGATACGGAGCAAGATTTATTTCCTCAATCAATGGCTGACAGATAATATTTTTATGTTTGATCGGCAGCTCATGGAAAATGGAAAGCCTGTAATCAGCCCTGTCTTGATTTTCTACCGTGCAGCCAACTGTAACATTATCATATCCGTCGTTCCAGTCCTTGGGGATGCAGTCCATAAACCGTTCAATACGTTTCGTCAAAAACAGAAAGTGCAGATCGGAACGCTCCCGTATCATCTGCCAACATTCTAAGCGCCATTGATCGGCATCTTCAACCAGAAAATCCGTGGAAAAGCAAAGATACACAGTCTGTCCCGATTTGATTTTGTACGCTCCTGATTTATTTTTAGCGACAGGAGCGTAAAAGTTATCCGTCTTTACAATATGGTTCGTATCCATCCCACGCTTGCAGTCACCCTTATGAATGTAACAATATCTGCATCCTTCACTATGTTTGTGGCAGCCACGCCACGGATTCCATATTGCCATATTTCCTCTCATTCCGCCGCGCAAGCGGCATTTTGTCAGGCAGAATATCCCTTCTATTTTTTCATTGTAAATCTCATTCCTTGCAATTAGAAAAATGCAAGTACGATAAAATACTGATCGGGCAAAAATAGAAACACCAAAATTCCAATACCGCTACGCCTATCCATGTTGGGCCATCCGCTTTAAACAATCCAAGCATTGGAACAATCAGACAAGATAAAAAAAACACCCCATGAATCATGAGCATATATTTTAAACACCGGTCTGCTTTCGTCCGTGACGTCACGGTCAACCCTGCAAAAAATGTGGCTAATGACATGACAGCATAGCCCAGCAAGTCATAGTTGAACAGCAATCCACATTGCTGAAAATCAAGAAGTAAGGCAGTTTGCTGTGTCAATTCATTTAGCCGGACAGTCGTTAGCTGTGCAAAATAGACTAATAAAATGATGGCTGTATATATGGCGGAAAAAGCCACTGAAACATAGCCAGCTAATTTTGCTTCCTTTTCGGCAAAGTAAGCATATGCGCACATCATTGATACAAAACTAAACGCAATAAACATAGAAGAAAAGTAACTGCCCTCATCAAATCCAAATAACATAGACAGGGCAAAGCAGCTTACCGCAATGAAATTGACAACAGAGCCACACATTCCTATTTTCTTATTCATCAATCTGCACCATCACTTCAAAAAAATACCAACAAATTTACCGATATATACTACTCTATCATTATATTTCAAGATCGGCCATCAACCTGATAATGTCCGGGTGCACCGTCCTAACGATAATCGGTAGTCACGCCATAAAATTTCACCGGCTTAATAACAATGATTTTTGCGAAAAGCTTGTTCTTCGATAAATCGTCCTGGCGGCATAAATTCTTGAAACAACCATTTTTCCAACATTTTTACAATAGCATCTTTACTTTTGGAACGGAATACTAATAAGGGGTTTTCCCAATTATCATTTAATATTGCCTGTAATAAAAAAGCTCCGTCTGGTTCCCCGTCTGGATACCATCCTAAATCTAATTGTAATCTTTGTTGTTCCATCATTCTATTTCGTTTTCGACTTGATATCTTGTGCATTAAGAGTATATCTTCTGTAAATGCGAATAGCCAAAGTTTATCTTGTTCGTCAAGTTTTTGAGGTTCTACATTTTCTAATTTATTATAGTCAATCGTCCAGCCGCCGGGAACTCTCAACGGCTGTAAATGCTGCCAATTATTTTCATCCATTTTCACACCTCCTAGTTTAGATAGCGAGATTTCTTATCTTCATTTTAACACAATTCCGAGGGCGTGGAAACGGCAAGTTTTCTGGATAGCTCCGTCTGCCGTGGCAAGGCTGAGTTTCCCACCGCAGTCGGCACAATACCGCCTGATCTATCCGTATCTGTCTGTTTTTTATGTCGATATCGACAAGCGGCAGTCCACAGAACTCTGCTTTTGTCATCTATGTCATTCTATCTGGTTTATTACAATCATCTTAAAATCTTTTCCGGATTTTCTCCACATCCAGCATCTCAAGGTCCCCCGCCAGTTCTGTCAACTCTGCCTCCAGACAAAACAAATCTACTGCTGTAGCAAAAAAATCCAGTATCACATTTATGGCAACTGCAATCACAATGGCCTGGGCAGGGATTTCAAGCTGTAAAAGCAGAATCGTATAGCAGGCAAGAGCACCTCCGGGAATGGGCGGTGTTGCCACAGCCAGTACTACCGCAATGATCAGCGCTGTAATCAGCCATACCGGGGATATCTTCACACCATAAATCTCCGCCATACAAATTCCCATTACAAAATATAAAATAGAAAATCCCGGCATGAATACCACCTGACCAAGAGGAACACCGATATTGACAATTTTTTTATCAATCCCCAGCTTTTCCTCGCACACTTTCCTGTTCTCCAAAAATGCGGCAGCAGAAGAAGCTGTTGTCAGACCGATCAGAAAAACTGGAAAAACTTTTTTAAAGAAGACTGTCGCAGAAACTTTTTTACGAATGCACACAAGACCTGTATAAACCGCCATAAGAAAGACATCCCCAAGCAGCATAACCGGCAGCACTTTATAGGCTTTCAGCAGTACAGAAAAGTTGTTACCAAGAATCATATTGAAAAGACTGCCAAAAATGAAAACGGGGACAAAAGCACTGATATTCTCCATGATTAGTAATATAATGGCATTTGCCTGTTCTAAAAATTGCGAAACAATCGCAGCCCTGTTCCCCAGAATCAGCATTGCCATCCCTGCCAGGGTTGCAAGAAAAATAATCTGTAAAGGATTTCCCTCCAAAAAAGGAGTAAAAAAATTGTCTGGTACAATTCCAAGAACCATTTCCAGAAGTTCCGAAAACCGAAAGGAACTGCTGCCGCTGCCTGCAAGAGGAAATAAAGGCAGGATGGCAATGCCAAATACTGTCGTTAAAATCAGCGTTATCCATAAAAACCTGCTGATCATCCGCTTTCCGACTTTTCCCAGCGTTGCAATATCCCCGATATTAGAAATACCTCCTGCCACCGACAAAAAGATCAGGGGACCTGCAACGGCACTCAACAGCCCCATAAATGTGTCAAAAACAGGCGTTATCATTTCCTCTGAAAGAAAATTAACAGTTTTTTCCGGTAGAAAACTGCTTACCATACCGCCAAAAAAAGCCAGTGCCACTGCTGCCAGCAGTGATACTGCAGGAGATAATTTTTTCTTTTTTAATGTAAAGGTAAGGTAATTGACTCCGTTTTTGAACTGCCATGTGGGAATTGCTCCCATACCTGAAAGGATGCCTTTTAGGATAGCGCTTTCTTCGCCGCCGTCCGTATGAACCACATCGTTTCTTTCACCGGGAATAGAAAAACTGGCATACAGACGGTTTATCCGCTTTCTGCACTGAAATTGAAAAGTCCCCTTTGTGCCAAAAGCTTCCTGATATTTCAGCAGTATCTCTTCCACAGCCAGTCGTGTGCGGAGAATGTCCCTTTTTTCACCATTGGCGCTTTCACAAAATGTCTCTACTTCATGACACGCCACATCTATATCATGATTTGTCAGGGTGTAATCCTGCATTTTCAACTCCTAAAAGATTAAATCCGTTCATGCGGTACTGTTTCATCTTGACTTTCATTTCTTCTCTCTCAGTTTTCTCACATCCAGCATATCAAGACCGGCGGCCAGTTCCACAAGTTCCGCCTGCAGACAGAACAAGTTCACCGCTGTAGTAATAAATTCCAGTATTACATTGAGAGCAATCGTGACCGCTACAGCCTCCATGGGAATCTTAAGCTGGACAAACAAAATCGTATAACAGGTCAGCGCACCGCCGGGAATAGGAGGCGCCGCCACCGCAAGCACAATAGCAATGAGACCGGCCGTAACTAGCCACGCCGGAGAAACCGTCACGCCATAGATTTCAGCCATACAAAATCCTACCGCTAGAAACATAACGGAAACCCCCGGCATAAAGATAACCTGCCCTAGAGGGATACCAAAATTAACTATTCTTCTGTCAATCCCAAGGTCTTTTTCACAGCACTCCATATTCACCCCAAATGCGGCAGAAGAAGATGCCGTGGTTAATGCAATCAGAAAAGTGGGCATCATCTTTTTCAGCAATACCCCCAGCTGCACCTTCCTCCTTGTGCATACCAGCACAAGATACACTGCCAGAAGAACAGCATCTCCCATAAGCATTACCAGAACCACCTTATATGCAGGAAGAAATACCGAAAAGTTGTTCCCCAGTATCATATTTAAAATACTGCCGAACACAAACACGGGAACAAAAGAACTGACTGCCTCCATAATAAACTGTATAATATAATTGGACTGTTCCACAAAGGCCGCGGCAATCGTAGCTTTGTTTCCCAGAATCAGCATTGCGATTCCGATTAAAACTGCCACAAAAATAATCTGCATAGGATTCCCTTCTGTAAAGGGCGTAAAAAAGTTACCTGGTACAATATCCAGAACCATGTGAAACAATTCAGAAAAATCAAACTTCCCCCCGTCTCCGGTTTTAAGAGAAAAAAACGGCATGGCCGCCACACATACGGGCAGTGTCAGAAGAATCGTCATCAGCATAAAGCGTCCAATCATCCTCTTTCCGATTCTGCCCATAGTCGCCATATCCCCTATGCTGTATATGCCCCATACAATTGAAAGAAACACCATAGGACCCGCAATGGCTGATAAAAGTCCCATAAAACGGTTAAATACCGGGCTGATAATCTCATTTGCAAGAAAAGCCCTGACACTCTCTGGCAGGAAACTACACACACCGCCGCACAAAAAAGCCAGTATTACGGACAGTGCCAGTGAAGCCATCTGAGAACGTTTCTTCTTTTTGGGAGTAAATATAATAAGATTCTCTCCATTTTTGTACTGCCACACGGGTGCAACCCCCATATTGGCAAGCAGTCCCCGCAGTACCTGGCTCTGTTCTTCCTCCCCTGTATCAAAAGGATCAACCCTTTCCCCTGGCAGGGAAAGTTCCAGACGGATACGATTAAGACGTTTGATATATTTTTGCGCAAATTCTGCCTCCACACCGAAAGCCTCCTGGTACTTTAACAGCGTTTCCTCCACTGCAAGCCGGATTTGGGTAATATTTCTGGCATCAACACCCCATTCTCCAAACGTCTTTTCTGCCAGACTGCTTGTCTGCGCAATATTTTCATTATTTAATTTCAGCATTCGTGTTCCGTCTTCCTTCCAGTGCAAGATCTAAACTGTCTCCGTTTTGTGTCTTAGCAATTTTCATAATTTTCTCCATTTCTGCGCTGCGAACTATGTTCGCATTAGCTTTATTGCGCATATCGAGTTTGTGTAAGCCATTATGGCTTTGCAGCGCGCAGACACAAATCTTGTGATTGAAAATTTTAATTTTCAATCTTAAACCTCTTTTTTAATCTATATACTTATAATAAATTGATTCATTCCATCCACAAACTTATGCTCCATCTCTTTGGACATTCCTTTTATCATCCTGCCGGACAAATCTTCTTCGTCCCCAAAAGGATGAAAGGAAGGTCCGTGATAGGAAAACCGCATCTGCGCCAGATTTTCCCTCTCGCTGTATTCCACATCCAGAGAAAGTTCCCTTTCCTCCGCTTCCCCTGCCGCAGGCAGAAGTTTTTGCATCAGCACTTCCTCCACAACAAGCTGCATGGCGTAAATCTGTCTCTGTGAAAGCTGCTGCTTACGTCCGAACTCCTCAAGACGTGTCATAAAGGCCGGAAAATCAAAGTCACGTGAGATTTTTTCCACATGGAGTACCTTAAGCTGCCGGATAAATATCCGGGTTCTCTCCCGCCTTGGATGCTCAAAAATCTGTTCCGGCGTTCCGTCCTCATAGATTTCACCCTGATCCATATAAAATATCCTGGTGGATACATCCCGGGCAAACTTCATTTCATGCGTCACGATCATCATAGTCATTCCCTGCCTTGCCAGCCCACGGATAACCGAAAGAACTTCCCCCACCATGGTGGGATCTAGGGCGGAAGTCGGCTCGTCAAAAAGAATAATTTCCGGCTCCATAGCCACTGTCCTTGCAATAGCCGCACGCTGCTTCTGTCCCCCCGAAAGTTCATCCGGATAAGAAAACGCCTTGTCTGCAAGCCCTATGTTACGCAGCAGTTCCATTCCTCTATCATAGGCCTCCTGCCGGCTTCTGCCAAGAAGATCGACCTGCCCCATCATAATATTTTCTATGATGGTCTTGTGTGCAAACAGGTTGAAGGACTGAAATACCATTCCCATCTTCTGCCTCACCAGATTTACCTTACATTTCTTGTCCGTTGTCACCGCACCGTCTACCACAATCTCGCCTTTTGTAGGTGTCTCCAGAAGATTAATACATCGAAGCAGGGTTGACTTTCCTGTGCCTGACGGGCCTATAATGGAAATCACCTCTCCTTTTTTAATCTCCACGCTTACATCCTTCAAAGGGGTTACGTTTGCATATTCCTTACAAAGATGCCGGATAGATATTATGCTCGTGTTCATATTTACCCCGGCACAAACGTCCCCGGTTTCATGCTTTTGTGTCATCACATGCACACCCCCTTTAAGCTGCGTTTATTCCGCTTCGGTGCAACTTTCCTCTCTGCAAATGAGAGAGCTGCCGTCATCATATTTGCCACAACAAAATAAATTACTGCTGTCATTATCAGTGGAAAGAACGCCTCCATGGTACGTGAACGTATTATGTCGGATACTTTGGTCAGATCCTGTACAGCAATATATCCTACTACTGAAGTCATTTTTACCATGGAAATAAATTCGCCTTTCAACACAGGAATAAAATTTCTGGCCGCCTGGGGCAATACAATCTTAAAAAATGTCTGACCTTTCGTATAGCCCATAGCAAGGGCTGCCTCGCTTTGCCCCTTATCTACAGTTTCTATTCCTGTCCGCATCATCTCTGATGAATAGGCCGCAAAATTAATGGAAAATCCAATAACTGCAACCAGAATTTCAGAAATATCCACCGAACCAAAAATTCCATAGTATAAAATCATCAGAAAGACTACAATAGGGGTTCCCTGAATCACACGAACAAAGACCGCCCCGAACCACTGAGTTGGCTTACAGCTGATCCGGCGCAGCATACATATCCCAAAGCCAAGGCACAGACCAAAAAATCCTGAAAAGACAGATATCAGTATGGTGACGCCAAGCCCCCGCAAAATCAGTCGCCAGCGCCCCTCCACTACAAAAGTGCTCTGGAAGCTGTCCGCAAGATTTGCCCAGAAACCATTTTCCTGCAATTCCCCATCCACATCACGCACCAGAAGTACCATAGCTGAGTCATAATGAGTATCCGCAAAGTCTACCCGCTTCGCTCTTTCTTCCGTGATGGAAAGGCTACCACTGACCACATCCGCCTTCCCGCTTTCAAGGGCGGTTATCAGCGAAGCAAATTCACATGTTGTCATCTCCACCTTCATATCCAGTTCACGTGCAATCAGAAGCAGCAGATCTATCTCAAGCCCTAAAGGTTCGCCGCTGCTTCCAAGATAAGTCATAGGCTCATGGGCGCCGTCATAGTAGTACCGGATGGTTCCCTTATCTCCCGGCCAGTCTTGCTCCATTAATACCTTTATACTCTCATCCGCCCCAAGCCATTTTTCCTTTAAGGATGCGATTGTTCCGTCCTCTTTAAACTTTGCAATAACTTCATTAAACTGTTCCCGCAGAGGACTTCCCTTGGGAAGAGCATATCCATATTTATCCCGCACGACAGGTTCTTCAAAAATTTTCAGACCTTCATTTTTTGCTGCCGCAAGCTGTGCCAGCGGTTCATCCAACACCCCCGCATCCACA
>CAJTYI010000024.1:0-23798 GCA_910584215.1 uncultured Roseburia sp.
TAAGAAACTTCCGATCGCATCGCGGTGCTTGTAATGCTGCAGTTCATGCAACAATATATACCGCATATCGGATTCGTTATAATCACAGATCAGATGAATCGGTAAATAAATACGTGGTTTTAAGAGGCCCGCTATAATCGGGGATTTCAAAAATGCGGTACTATAGACAGGAATATCCCTGTGAATCTCCATCTCTTCTAGGCAGTCATTATACAGTCTGCGGACTTCCTTGTTCTGAAGAGGAAGTGCAGATTTTTTCAAACGGCGTAGACGGAGAGAGGATTTGACTACCAATGCTATCATTATAAGAATACCTGCCATCCATATCCCCGATAATATGTATCCGGCAATGGATGGACTCTCACTATTTACCGAAAGGGTAAAGTCATTCATCCAGCCTGTATTTCCGGTTGCATGGGTCCACGCGGCTTCTTCCATGGCGGCTTTTGCGCCGGATGCGGGAGAACTTCTAAAGTATCCAAGCCACGAGAAGATTTGCGGAAATCCGATAAGACGGAACGGTATAAAGGGAACTGTCAATAACATAAGCAGCAGGAACCACAGATTATACTGCATGCGGCTGGAAAGGCTGTTTTTGAATATCCGCTTGGCGATCAAAAGAATTGCGATGATACCGCCGATAAACACATTGCATATGAAAAAGCGTATCATAAAATCAGCCACGTTAATTGCCTCCTTTTTTTGCCCTCTTAGAAAGAAGGGAGCGGAGGGTATCTATTTCTGTTTCGGACAGTCTGTCATTTTCTATATATGCAGACAGCATGGCGGTGATATCCCCGTCATAGTATCGTTCCAGAAAAGAGTTGCTTTCCTGGCCGATGTATTCGTTTTCTTTCACGACGGGAGTGTAAACAAACATTCGGCTCTGTTTTTCATAAGTCAGAGCGCCTTTGGTCACAAGGCGTTTGATTAAAGTCTGTATCGTTTTCGGACTCCAGCTTGTGGTCTGTAATAATTTATCAGTTATTTCATTGGTACTGATCGGTGCATGTTTCCATACGATTTTCATAACTTCAAATTCAGCTTCAGAAATCTGTGGTAAATCGCGCATTGCAAATCCCTCCTTAAATCTTACGATTGTAATAAAAGTATTATAGACGTCTTTTATCTGGTTGTCAATTGCAGAAAAAGATATTAACTTGAAATCTGCGAGAGAAACCGCAGAAAGATTGACAAAAAAGGAAAAACTTTGGTAAGTGATATGTTATAATGGGTATAATGAAAAATTAGTAGCTGCAATTATTTTGAAAGACGGGAAGATAAGATTTTGTTTGAAAACGATGTTTTGAAGACACTTTTACAGGATAAAACCACTGGACACAGTATTGTGTGGGCTACAGCGGACTATGAATCTTACGGGGAGAAATACAGCGCAACGCGGCCCATCACCATTGATTTAATCACCGGAGACCATGCTCAAGTGCTCAGGTCGAGAGTTGCAAAGGGGAAGTGTGCGCAGATGAACCGTACCAAGCAAAAGGCGGAAATTTTTACGCCGGCATGGGTATGCAACGAGCAAAACAATCTGATCGATCAGGCGTGGTTTGAACAGACTTACATTTTTAATATTCCCAGCGGACGGGAATGGAAAACAATAGAAGGGCAGATTCCTTTTCGGGAAAACCGCGGGGCGAGATGGCAGGATTACATTGATGCGAAACGGATGGAGATCACCTGCGGAGAAGCGCCTTATCTGACGAGCAGATATGACATGTCATCTGGAACACAGATTGACGTCGCAGATAGAATCGGGCTGTTAGATCGGAAATTAAGAGTCGTAAATGAGCATACAACCTCACCTGACGAGTGGGAGAAATGGGCTGTCAGAGCCATAGAAAGCATTTATGGATATGAATACCAGGGTGACAGTCTGCTGATTGCCCGACAGAATATCTTGTTTGCCTATGTGGAAAATATGATTTACAAATTTGGGCAGGAACCGAATGCGAAGACGTTGAAAAGAGTGGCCAATGTAATTGCCTGGAATCTATGGCAGATGGATGGATTGACCAACAGAGTTCCCTACGGTTTGAATGACTGTAAAATTTATGACTGGCGCTGCAAAAAAACATTGCTTTATAAGTCATTGGCAGGGGACACAAACAAAACATAAGGACGGGCAATGAAATCCATAAGGCGTATAACAGTACTTTGAAAAGACTTACAGCGCAGAGAAAACACTTTGCCCCTAAAATTTTTCAAAAGGTCTTGTTTGTGACGCTGCGTAATGATTTATAATATGTCCCAGGAGGTAAATGGCTATGGAAAAATACAGAGCAATTCCGAAGGGATTTATGACGGTTGGCGAAGTGGCAAAGAAAATGGGCGTTACTGTCCGTACGCTGCAATACTACGATAAAGAAGGACTTCTCTCCCCGTCGGCAGAAAGCGAAGGTGGACGCAGGCTTTATACAGATAAAGATCTGGTTACGCTTCATCAGATCATGTCTTTGAAATCACTGGGGTTTTCTTTGGGCGATATAAAACAACGACTGATTTCTTTAGAGACACCGGCTGATGTTGCAAATGCTCTAACAGAGCAGGCAGATGACATACGCAGGAAAATAGAGCAGCTTAAGACTTCTTTGACGGCGATCGAGCAGCTTAAGGCAGAAGTTTTACAGATGCAGACAGTCGACTTTAGAAAGTATGCGGATATTATTGTCAATCTTCAAATGAACAATGAATATTACTTTTTGATCAAAAGATTTGATGATGACACGCTAGAGCATATCCGTAACCGTTTTGACCAAGACAGCGGATTTGATTTTATCGATCGATTTAATCATTTGAGCGATCAAATACTAGAGCTCCAAAAGGAAAGTGTACCGCCTGAAAGCGAAAAATGCCAAGAGGTTGTAAAGGAATATTGGGGCATGATTATGGAATTTACAAACGGTGATATGAGTATGCTTCCAAAACTGATGGAAGTAGGCAACATTGATACCGCCACAAACGCGTGGGAAGAAAGGCAAAAAATCGTAAACGATTATTTAGAGCCGGCTTTGCAAGTCTATTTTTCAAGGCTTGGAGTCAATCCGTTTGGGGAGGTGGTACAATGAGCAGCGCAATACAAGTTCGTGAATTAAAGAAAAGTTATGGCAGTCATATGGTTCTCAAGGGGCTTGATTTTCAAATCGAGAAAGGAGAAATTTTTGCGCTGCTCGGTGTAAACGGAGCAGGAAAAACGACAGCGCTTGAATGTATCGAGGGGTTGAGAAAATATGACAGCGGTGTGGTTACTGTAAACGGCAAAATGGGTATTCAGTTACAATTATCATCTTTGCCCGCCCATATCAGGCCAATGGAGGCGATCAGGCTATTTGCAAAATGGAATCACGTAAAAAGTGATTATGCTATGCTGGATGCATTTGGTATCAAAGAAATCGAAAAAAAGCGGTATATACAATTATCCACAGGCCAGAAAAGACGGTTACATCTCGCCCTTGCGCTTATCAGCAATCCCGATGTTATTTTTCTCGATGAGCCAACTGCGGGGCTTGATGTCGAGGGAAGGCTGTCACTCCACGAGCAAATCCGAAAACTCAAATCGCATGGAAAAACAATCGTTTTGGCAAGCCATGATATGGCGGAGGTAGAAACCTTATGTGACCGCATTGCCATCTTGAATAACGGAACCATTGTCTTTTGCGGCACCGCTTTAGAACTGACCGATACGGTTGGAAGAAAATACTTTATCCATGTGAAGACACAGCAAGGAGACCGCGTTTTTGAAACGGACCATATTGAAGATACTTTGATTTCCCTGCTCGGCGAGTTAAAACAGAAAAAAATCCATGTATTAGATATGAAAGTCGACCGTGGCACATTGGAACAGCATTTTATCGAAATGGCGAGGAGGGAAGCAGAATGAACGGTTTTTTATATGGTGTAGCATTACAGTGGAAATTGGATATACGCAGTAAATCGTTGTTAGTTACCTGCTATATTGTCCCGCTTATTTTCTTTCTGTTAGTGGGAGGTATCTTTACTTCTGTTATGCCTGAAATGAAAAGTACACTGATACAGTCTATGATTGTGATGATTGTTTCAATGGGGGCGTTGATCGGGGTGCCGCCATCATTGGTTGAGACTTATCGAAGTGATGTAAAAAAAGTTTATCAGGCAAATGGAGTGCCTTTATATTTAGGGCTTATTACAATGTTCTTTTCGGCGTTTGTGCATTTGATGATTAGCTGCGTCATCATATTGCTGCTGGCCCCGATACTGTTTGAGGCGACTTTGCCGGTACAGCTTCCGTTTTTGTTTCTTGCGCTTGCTATATACATCATGGTATCCCTGAGCATTGGAAGTGTGTTAGGGCTGCTTGTAAAAAATCAGGCGAAGCTTACGATGATAGCGCAGCTTGTGTTTTTGCCCTCGATTATGCTTTCCGGGATTATGTTTCCGATCGACTTGCTGCCCAATTTTCTTAAAAACGTAGGGCGTATGTTTCCAGCTTCTTGGGGATACCGATTGATGTTAGATCATGGCTTTTGCTTTGAAAATCTATGGTATCTCATCTTTGTATTCTGTGTGGCAGTAACGGTATGTGGAATACTTTTGAAGAAACAGAGATAAAAGATTTACTTTTGAAAAAATAACAAGAATATGTTGATAACTTTGACATGTTTCGTTGTGTAGAATATGACACTTCACTATCATTTAAGCGGGAGATGTTAAAAAATGGCGAACCTGCATCGACAGATTCATGCCGTAAAATTCTCGATCGTATGGCAAAAAGAGGAGGAGAAGAGTGAAATTTAATGCGGTAGTCGGAAATCCCCCCTATCAGGCGGACGATAAAGGCGCAGGGGCAAGTTCAAGACCAATCTATCCAGCCTTTGTTGATCTTGCAAAAAATCTGGAAGCATCCTATGTCTCTTTAATTATTCCCGCGAGATGGTATACGGGCGGCAAAGGCGGCAAAGAAATGGATGATTTCAGAAAATCTATGTTAGAAGATGTGCATATTCAGGAGTTGCATGACTGTCTCCACCCCGAAGAAATCTTTCCTGAGACAAATAATAGAGGAGGCGTCTGCTATTTTTTATGGAGCGCTGTGTATGACAATTCAGTTGCCAAAACCAGGGTGTATACCCACGGGAAAGGCAATAAAGTTACATGTGTGACGCGTTCATTAAAAACGAGAGGTCTCAACATTTTTATACGCAATCTTACCGCAATTGAGATATTAGATAAGGTCATGACAGTTTCAGACGGCCGCATGATGTCGAACCATGTGTCCGCCAGAAAACCGTTTGGAATTGAGAGTAATATCGTAAAGAGAGACGAATGGCACGGGAAGCCGGAAGGAATGACCGAACCGTTAAAATGCATAGGCAAGGGGATGCGATATGGTTATGTGGAAAAGGCGCTTGTCAAGCTGCACGAAGAGTGGATACCTGTATGGAAAGTCTTTACGCCCAGAGCCAACAATGTCGGGACAGAATTAAAGGATGATAATCTCAACACTTTGGTCGGTGAGCCGGATACCATCTGTACGGAAGCCTATCTTATGCTCGGAATCGGATTGGATCTCGATGAGGCGGGCGCCAATCATTTGGCAAGATATTTTAACACCAAGTTTGTAAGGTTTATGCACAGCCTTGCAAAAGCCAGTCACGATGCAACCGGGAAAACATACCGCTTTGTGCCTGTTGAAGATTTCAGGGAAGAATGGACTGACTATAAACTTTATCAAAAATACAAATTGACGCCCGAAGAGATCGCTTGCATTGAATCGTCCATTAAGGGAATGTAAGTTAAGGTAAAAGACGTTTCCTGTTTATGATATAGCACAGCGCTCCAGCCGCATCGGCCAGTCCCCAGCCGATGGGGATGGACCACCAGATACCCGCGACTCCGATGGACGGCAGTGCGGATAATGTGTAGGATAAAGCAACGCGCGTGCCAAGGGAGACAACGGTCAGCACGACGGATACGGCAGGCTTCCCGAGCGCCCGGTAAAGGCCGTAAAATAAAAACAGACATCCGATTCCGCTGTAGAAGGGACCGATGGTATGCAGATACCGTACACCCTCGGCGATGATCGCAGTTTCGTCCGGGTTGATAAAAATCAGTATAAGCGGCTTGGCTAAAAACCACAGAACAAAAGACGACAACAAACAGTAGGAGATGACAGTCAGTACCGCATAGCGGATTCCCTGCACGATTCGTTTTGGCTTTTTAGCGCCGACATTTTGCGCGATAAAGGTGGAAAAGGCGTTGCCGTATTCCTGCGCCGGCATATAAGTAAAAGCGTCTATTTTGACAGCCGCCGCAAATGCCGCCATGACCCCGGTGCCAAAACTATTTACAAGCCCCTGGACCATGAGGATGCCAAGATTCATAACAGATTGCTGAACACAGGTCATAACAGAATAATTGGCGATTTCGCAAAGGCTTGCTTTATTTATTGCGTAGCGGCGAAACGCAGCACGGATTTCGGGGCTTCGGGAACATGTAAAAATACCGATCCCGACGGCGGATACATATTGCGAGATAACGGTTGCCAAAGCGGCGCCTTGGGTCCCCTGGTGAAATGCGGCGACAAATAAAAGGTCAAGACCGATATTGAGCACAGTGGATATACCCAAAAAGATCAGCGGAGTCATGGAGTTGCCCAGCGCCTTTAAATAGGCTCCGAAAAAGTTGTAAAGTGCGATCGCAGGGATACCGATAAAAACAAGTATCAAATAGTCTTTTGTGATACCGGTAATTTCCTGCGGAATGTTCATCCATACTATAATCCGGTCTACGCCCAAAAGGGAGAGCGCGGTAAGGAGCGCGGCGATTGCCGCGGCAAGCAGAGACGAGGCGCAGATACTGTTTTTCAAAGATTCCTCATCTTGTCTGCCAAAGCACATAGAAAATACAATGCCGCTGCCCATGCAAAGCCCGAGCAGCACGGAAGTCAAAAAAGTCATCAGCGCAAAGGCGGACCCCACGGCGGCCAGTGCATCAGAACCCGCAAATTTGCCCACGACCCAGGTGTCGACAATATTGTAGCCCTGTTGTAAGATGTTTCCAAATATCATCGGCAGGGCAAAGAAAAACATTGTGGTAAATACGGAGCCTGTCGTCAAATCCTTTTGTCTCATAGTTTCTCCTCTGTGGTTATTTTTGGTTGAGCTCACTTGTCCAGTGAGCCGGTTCCTATTATGGAAAGAGCCGTGAGCCGAAGCTGTATCATAATAATCGCGGACGTAATGTTTCGTATAACGGGACAATTATATCATATTTTGTGGAAAGCTTACAGGCAGTATGATAAAATAAATGCAAAGACGGCTCTTTTTTCAAGTTGTTTTGTAACTTGAGCCATGTAAAAAACAGAGCGCTTTAAGATAAAATAAGTTTGATGGGATAAACCGTTCATATGGGGAGGCAGCAGATGAGACTTAAGAATTATTTGATCGTGGTAAAGGATATAGAACGCTCCAGACAGTTTTATCAGGAATTATTTGATATGACCGTTCTAAAAGATTTCGGAGAGAATGTGATATTGTCGGGGGGCCTGGTATTGCAGGAGCGCGGCCAATGGGAGCAGTTGACAGGAAAAGAATGTGTTCCGGGGTATGACGGCGAGTTGTTTTTTGAGACCGGTAATCTGGATGCATTTTTGCAAAAATTAGACGCTTATAGCGCGCCGGTAACGATTCTAAGAGAGGTCAGAGTGAACTCCTGGGGGAGAAGAGCCGTTTTGTTGGCTGACCCGGACGGGCATGTGATAGAGGTGGCGGATGATTACAGTAAATAATTTTAACAATTTAGGAAAGGATTTGTAGTTTGCAGAGCGTGTCTGAACATAGTTTGGACACGCTTTGATTTTTTACATTATTTGCTCGTGCAATCTGCAGCAAACAAATATTCTTAGGTGATAAACAGTGACAATTTTTTCCCGCTTTGCTAATAAATTATCCCATCATTGTCGAATTTTTGCGTGGGGCATGATAAAATGAAGTGCAAAAGCGGTACTTATTTGCAAGTTGCTTAGCGAAAACAACTATGCGCAAACAACAGCGTGGCTTGCGGATTATGAGATGAGAGTAAGGGTGCGTTCGCCAATTCCAATACAAATTCCTGCGAGGTACTCTACAATTGCAGCGGTTATCGGAGTTGTGCAGTGAACGGAGCACTGCCGTTTAGAAGTTTCGCGTATAGGCATCGGCCATATATCAAATGCTAGTACAAGAACCATTAATTTCTGATACATTAATATTCGTTGTACTAGTACCACGAAGCAGATGAAAAATCAGACAAGCCAAGGTGTCAGTTCATGAATATTCGTTGTACTAGGATAGAGAGAATCAAGGTGCAAATGCAAAGATCATGATAAAATGAAAGTGCAAATGCAAAGATCATGGGAAAGATTGGCAATGACGGGTATGAGAGGAAACGTTAAACATGTATGAGATAGCTCTATGTGATGACGAGTGGGCGGAACTCGAGAAAATAGAAAAACTGCTGTCACTGTATCAACAGGAACGCAAAGAGAGTATTCAGTATAAAATAGAAAAATTTGAAAGTGCCGAGGAGCTGCTTGCACAGGTGCGGCAAGAGAATTATACGCCCGATTTGTTGCTCTTGGATATTTTTATGGCGGGTAAGACCGGGATGGAGGCGGCGGATGAACTGCGCAAAGAAAAGTGTGATGTGCCGATCGTTTTTTTGACTGCTTCCACCGAATATGCACTCGAAGCATATGAGCTGGACGCCGTGCAATATCTTGTGAAGCCTTTTGAAAAAGAAAAGTTTTTTCATGCGATGGATATCGCTTTTGATAAGGTATGGAGAAAAGAGGAGCCGCTTGTCATCAAGGTGGCTGGCGGAGTGTGCCAGATGCAGCCGGATGACATTTTCTATTGTGAGACGCAGAAAAATTATCAGATTTTATATACGCGGACGGAAAATCTTAGAGTGCGAATGACAGCCGGTCATTTATATGAGATATTACAACGCTTTTCACAGTTCAAAAAGTGTGGCAGTTCCTATATACTGAATATGAATCATATTGTCGCCCTGCATAAGGATGAAGTGAAGATGGATAACGGCAAAAAAGTATATATCCCGAGCAGCAAAGCGGCAGAATTTAAGAAAGCCTACTTTGCTTATTATTTTGATTAGATTTTGCAAGATTTCGTGCGTATAGGCAATAAAAAACCGGACATGATGTCCGGTTTTTTGATTTCATAAATGATGACTGACTTTCTATATGAGAATCAGCGATATGATATGACATTGTGATAATTGCTTTAATCCAGATTTATCTTGTTCCCAGGCGTCTGTGAATAGCTTGAGCCATTGTTCATCATGTGATTTCCGGAAGCATATTCTTCGCGGAGTACAAATTTGGAGACAAGATTTTTAAGTTTTGCTGCCTGGCTGGAAAGCTCTTCACTGGCAGAAGCACTCTCTACGGCGGTGGCAGAATTGTTCTGTACAACGCAGGAGATTTGTTCTACGCCCAGTGTAACCTGTTCCACGGAACTTGCCTGATCTTTCGCGGCATCCGCGATCTTGTCCACCTTGGTAGCTGCCATGCTTACCTGCTCTCTTACCGTTATCATAGATTGCGCCGTCAAGTCTGCGATCTGCGTTCCGTCCGCAACTGCCTTGATCGCGCTCTCAATCAACTCGGCGGTATCTTTTGAGGCAATCGTACTCTTGCTTGCAAGGGTGCGCACCTCATCTGCGACTACGGCAAAACCTTTACCCGCGGTGCCTGCACGCGATGCCTCGACCGCCGCGTTGAGCGCCAGGATGTTGGTCTGGAAAGCAATGTCCTCGATTGTCTTGATAATCTTACTGATCTCGTTGGCTGCGCGGGTGATCTTTTCCATAGCGTCCATCATATCGCGCATCTGTCCGTTACACTGCTCCACTTTATCGCCGGCCGTGTTGGACTGATTTTTGGCCTCAAGTGCATTGTCGGCCGTCTCCTTAATCTGCTGTGAAATATCAGAGATCGTTGCTGCAAGCTCTTCCACAGCTGCTGCCTGCTCAGTCGCTCCCTGTGAAAGTGTCTGAGAACCGCCGGAAACCTGATCGGATCTCGAAGCAACCTGATCAGCGCTCTGGTTGATCTGACCCAATGTTATGCTCAGATCGCGGTTAAGTTTGCGTATGGACTGCAAAAGCCCCTGGAAGTTACCGACATATCTCTCCTCTGCTCTCGTGCGCACATCAAAGTTGCCGTTCGCCATTTCGCCCAGGATCATGGAGGCATCGGAGATAACGGTTTCCAAAATAACGGTCATATTTCTAAATGCATTGGCCAAGCTTCCCAATTCATCTTTGGATTTGTAGGTGATGGCAATGTCAAAATCACCGCGCACAATCTTGTCGGCAGATTTCTCCAGTTCATGAAGCGGCCGTGTGATAGAACGTGTTAAGTAAAGGGACAGCACCAGTGTGATTAAAAGTGCGATACCGGCCATGCCCAACTGTAATGTAACCAGTGTTTCCTGTGAGGCTGAATTTTCTTCATAATTCTTTGTTGCGTCAGATTCTGCTGACTGGCTGATTTGAATCAGTGTATTGACGGCCTCTTCCACTAACGGCTGGTATTCATTGAGCAGCATGTCCTGTGCGGAAGTCATGTTGACATCTGCCGTCTGGATTATGGTCTCCTGCATCTCAATGGCTGCCTGTGTATTTTCTGAAAATGCGCTCAATAATTCGGAGCTGCCGGTAAAATGTTCGGATACCCAGGCTGCGTTTTCCTCTAATGCCGAAAGCTCTTTATGTAAGTCATCCAAATAAGCGGTTTTTCTCGCCTGATCTTGGTCAACCGTGATAAAAGTCAGATCTTTTACAATAATCTGCAAGCCGCGGCGCATATTCATTATTCTGTTGGTGATCTGATATTCGACGTTGTAGAACTCCGAATATTTGTCGGCGCTTTGTTTTAACCCCGTGACTGCGATTGTGACTGTGCCACAGAACAGTACAATAATCATCATGAAAGTTATTAAGAGTTTTGCCCAGATTTTTAAGTTTTTCATTTTCATCCTCCTATGCTCTGTATCTGAAACCATTGCAGCTTATGGTTTTAGATTCCTCATTCAGTCTGTGCAAGACTGTTCTTCCTTAGATATCTTGAGCCTAAAACCTAAAGATATTGTATCAATTATAAACTATAATTTCTATTCTGTCTACTCTGCTTTTGAAAACTGTTACGTTAAATTAATTGCCAAATTTTGTCATAAATTTTTGTTAAAAGTACATAAAAAATTTATAGTTTGTTCGATTTACATGTGTAATTTGATGTGTTACGTTAAAAGCGGGCAAAATTAAGAGGAGATACCAGATGTGAATGCCTCTTAAAGCCCTCTGATTTGCCGTGACATATCCGCCGTCTAAAATGGAGGAAGTCTATGTCACATAAAAATAATTTCTTACGGACAGCGTTAGCTGTCTTCTGCATGTTTTTCATACTCTTTAATTTCAACGGCAACCCACAACTGATATATGCAGCCGGCGGCTACGAATTTGTGATTCTTGGAACATACCAGGCGGAAATGAAGATCGGCGATGCATTCTATCTGGCAGCGATCACTTCAAATGGGAAGAAACCGAGTTTCTCGTCCAGCAATTCTTCCGTGGCGTCAGTCAATACATACGGGAAGATCACAGCCAAATCGGCGGGGACGGCTCTAATCACCGTCAAGATCAAAAACGGTGAGGCAAGATGTAAAGTTACGGTGCGAAAGACGGTGATTGTGCTCAACAAAAAGAACCTTTCGCTCGAAAATGGATATGGCGCCAGGCTGACGGCAGAAGTCTCTACCGGTCATCCGGTCAAATGGAAATCCAGCAAAAAGAGTATCGCAACGGTGGATGAAAACGGAAATGTGCTGGCGAAAAAGCCCGGGAGTACGACGATTTCTGCCACAGCCGACAAGACATCGTCAAGCTGCAAGGTCACAGTCAAAAAGCCTTCGGTAAAATTAAACAAAACCAAAGTATCCCTGTATCGCAGGGGCAAGATTAAGCTTACGGTCACGGCATCCTCGAAAAGTATGCCAAAGTGGAAGAGCAATAAAAAGAGCGTTGCCACTGTGGATGACGAGGGGAACGTGACGGCCGTAAAGAATGGCAGCGCAATCATTACGGCCACCGTGGACGGCGTCAGCAGGACCTGTGAGGTTTTCGTCAAAAAGCCCGCGATTTGTTTCGCCGAGGATGCCATTACAATATCTGTGGGAGAGCGTTATAAGCTTCAGGCGGATGTATCTTCCGGCAATTGGCCGGCCTATTCTAGTTCCAATACGAGTATCGCCTCGGTAGATGAAAATGGCATCATCTGCGGAAAATGTCCCGGCAGGGCGTATATCTATGCCAGCGAGGACGGCACTAAGGAACGGGTGACGGTCACGGTAAAGTAGGCGTTTAAACGCCGTTATTGGTTCGCAGTACCTATAATTATCTATATGGCGGGATGGAACGGCAAATCTTACCATCACAATCAGACAAAAGCACTTTAAGTAACGCATCATGCTTCATACAAATAGGATGAAAAATACTTTAACTAACGCATATACATTTAGGAAGTGGAAACATTTTCATGTCCGCGGCTGCTTGGCGTTTGCAGATGGTATATGACGGCTGCTGCCGCTGCGGAGACAAATTCCGCGAAACAGAAAGCATACCATACGCCGCTTGCGCCAAACTGTCTGCTGAACAGATAGGCAGCCGGCATGATCACAATTACATAGCGCAGCAGAGAAATTATCAGGGAATGTGTTCCTTTTCCCAAACCTTCTAGGGCGCCCGAACAGGTAATGGAAACAGCCGACACGACAAAACCGCAGCTGATGATTTGCAGTGCACAGACGCCGATGCTGATGGTGTCGGCGCTGTCCGTAAAGAGTCCGATTAATTGTCTCGGTATGGTCCATGATGCCGCCATGCCGATTGCCATAATGCCGGCGTTTAGTGCCAAAGAGGTATGGTATATTTTTTTGACGCGGCCGTATTCTTTTGCGCCGTAATTGTAACCCATCAGTGGCCGTATGCCCTGAATAATGCCGTTGGCAGTCAAATAGATGAAGGTCTGTAATTTGTAATATACGCCCAGGACCAGGACATATTTTTCCGAAAAATTTGCCAGCAGACCGTTTAGTACCGAGATTAAGAGCGATGGAAGCGCCAGATTCAGGGTCGCAGAGATTCCCACGGAATACAATTTTTTTAAGATCGCTTTCTCAGGTTTGAAGTATTTGGGACTTAAAGTAAGCGAGGGGCGGCCAAAGAACCAGAAAAGCAGGTAGGTAAGGAGCGTTATACATTGCCCGATTCCGGTGGCGTAAGCAGCTCCAGCGATACCCATGGCAGGGAAAGGGCCTATGCCAAAGATCATCAATGGGTCGAACAGTATATTTGCCGCGCAGCCGCAGATCATGCAGAACATAGAGACTTTCATCCTGCCGACAGCCTGAAATATTTTTTCAAACGACAGGCCAAGTGCGATCACGGGCGAGAACAGAAAAGCTCTGTCAGCGTATACAAGCGCCAGGCCAGTAATCTCGCCATCGGACGAGAAACCGCGCAAAAATAACGGCATGACTGCCATGCAGACTGCGGACAACAGCAGACCATGAACCAGACTAAATGTCATTCCCAGTGTGGCAGTGCGGTTGGCGCGCTTCTGATCGCCGGCGCCAAGATAAAATGCGATGCCGGAGTTGATACCGATGCCGAAACCAATTGCGATGGCATTGATAAGATTTTGCACCGGGAAGACGAGTGCCAGCGCTGTCATGGCATCTTCGCTCACTTTGGCCACAAAGTAACTGTCAATGATGTTGTACAGTGCGTTGACTGCCATGGAAATGACCATGGGCAGCGACATAGACAACACCAACGGTAAGATTTTTCGCTCTTTCATAAACGTCTGTTCCATTATAATTTTTCTCCATTCTTTCACGAGTGTCAATTCCGCCCGAAGGTTATTTATTGCGCAGGAAAATCGAAAGCAATTTCCTATTTACAAATCGAAAGCAATCGAGTAGGGGAGATTTCTTCCCTACTCGCCGCGCGGGGTGCGTGCTGCAACAGCAGCTATTTTCACTTCGCACCCCTGCGCATAAAAAACCACACAACTACTGGAAGTAATTGTGTGGCGAAAAAAGATCACTCTTGAAAAATCCACGCCTCGACAGAGGTTTTATAATATAATTATATATCATAATTGCCGTAAAGGTCAACTGGCATAAATAAAAAACCCACTGCATAGATTGTAAAAACAGTTGTTACAGGGGATTTTTTTGTGAAAAGCTATATTGAAGAACGCGCTATGGAAATTGCTAAGTATATTATTGATAATAACACAACCGTGCGGCAGGCGGCAAAACATTTTGGCATCAGTAAGAGCACAGTACATAAGGACTGCACCGAACGCCTTGCGCAGGTCAGTCCTGCCCTTGCTGCGGAAGTGCGCAAGGTGTTGGATGTCAATAAATCCGAGCGCCATATCCGCGGCGGCATGGCGACAAAAGAAAAATATGCACATCAGCACGGTTGAGCGCCGTTTATATGATCACAGCATCGACCGCAGCCCGCATCACCTCTGCGGCGTGGTCTTGTTTGGTGCATTGCAGGTGAAAGAGAGTTGTCTTGTCGGAAAGAAGTTCGGCGAACGAGACATTGTGCGCTAAAAGCTCGGCCGTCCAGGACGGAGAGATCAAACGCTGCATCAGCCGAAGCGCACCGTCCTTGGGCGGGAGCACGCGGAGCGTGTCTGCACAAGCCTGCTGCAAGAACGTGATACCGCCGAGCGGGTAAGTTTTGGCTGTGAACTGATTAGAAGTACCGCACCACGGCAGGCCGTAGACCATCGGCAGGCCCTGTTCGACTGCCAGAAGATTGAGGTCGCCGTTTAAAACTTTTGTGCGGTAGAGCCGTTGCCAGAGGGCAGCGTGTGTGGATTTTCCGGTGCCGGAGGGGCCGGAGAAAAGCCATGCCCTGTCACGGTACAAAATAGAGGCGGAGTGTACGGCAAAACATCCCAGGCGCTGCGCCAGTATTAGATAGGCAAAACGCATCGCGTGAAAAAGTTTCTCGCGCAGATCAAAAGATGGGGACCCGTCACAGAAAAAAACTGCGGCGGAGCCGTCTGTCGCCACTTTAGCTTCCAGGATGCCGTAACCAGCAGGGTAGAGGAACAGATAATAGTCATCGGTTCTGCAAATCGTAAGTTCCTCTGTGCGGATTAAAATATCGCCGATAGCACGGGAATCCGGCGCGCACATGGAGACATAGAGCATCAGATCGGGAAAAGACGGCTCCTTTCGGACGTCCTGTTTCGCGGTAAACGCATAAAAAGACGGGTGCAGAAGTTCGTTCGGGCCGTGATAGCCGACGATGGCGGGGCCGATTTGAAAAACATGCCCAGCGTCGGCAGGATCGCGCGGCAGAGCGTGTTCGAGCATGTGAAAATGATTCATCTGCGCCAGAAAAGAAGAGATATCCGCTTCCAGGGCCGGGATATCTTCTTTTGCTGCCTGATAGTGTTCCGCTAGCAGGGCTAAGAGCTCCGCGCGGTCTGTCCCGCGCGCAAGCGGTTCATAAAATAGCAGCGTGGCATCGTTTAACCGCATACTGTGGCGGTGTTCTGCGATATTCTGTCCGTACGGAAGCAGATAATGTGTTCCTTTGATCTGGAACAGTGAATACCCTTTCTTTAATCTAATCATAATTTCCCCCATTTATGCATTGTGAACTGGGTTTCCAGCCGTTTTTATATTTAACGTTACGATACCGCAAGACGGTAACTTTTACAAATCTTATTATAGCATTTTCTGGCGTAAAATGCTATAATAGTTAGAACATGGGAAAGTATACGTGAAAACAGGGTGGTACAAAATGGAGACGAAAGTGGACATTGAACAGTTATTGCGGGACAGGCAGTCCATTCAAATGACGGTCAACGGTTACAGTATGTATCCAATGTTGACACCCAATCGGGATATGGTGATTTTGTCGCCATTGCCTGCGCGGCCGCTTCGGCGCGGTGACGTTGTGCTATACCGGAGAGAGAACAGCATTTTGGTGCTGCACCGGGTACACCGGGCGGCATCTGAGGGGCTGTATATGGTGGGGGACAACCAGACCAAGATCGAGGGGCCGCTTGCCTACAGCCAGGCGCGCGGGATTTTGACGGCGTTTGTGAGAAAAGGGAAAACAATATCGGTGCACCAGCCCATCTATCGGGTTGTCAGCCGCATCTGGCTTGTGATGCGGCCGTTTCGCCACAGCATCGCCGTGCTGGTGCATAAGATCAAGGTCATATTTCGATGCGTGTGACGGCAGACAGGGAGATACGATGAAGACGAACGGAGCCTAATGCCGCGCAGAAATGAGGGAAATTATGGGCGAGAAGAGATACCGGCTGCGCGCCGCGGCGGGGAGCTATTGGCTGCTTGATCTCTGGCAGGACGGCAGGGATGCGAAGCCGCCGTTGGAGTTAAACGAAAGCGGGGCCATGCTCTGGGAGCTGATGGAGCAGGGGATGGATTTAGAAGAGATGGCTCTTTTTGTGAGCGAACACTACGGTATTGAGAGACAAGCGGCGAGGGCAGATGCCGGGCAGTTTGTAGAAAGGCTAAAATTGGCGGGAATTGCGCTGTAATACGGAGGACAGGGATGGAGATATTGTTGGTCGGCAGTGACAACGAGTTTATGCGTTCACTGATTAACAAGTTAAATAAAGAGGGTCACCGCCCGTATGTTTTAACCGGAAACAAAAACCAGGTTGGTGCCTATAAAAATGCCTATGAGAGATACCGGTTCCCCTATGACAGCGATTGTTTAAAGGAGATTTTTGACAGCGTAAAACCGGATGTCACCATATTTTTGGGTGTTTACGACTATAACTTCGACTGGTCAGACCCCAGAAAAGAATCGGTGCGCTTTCTGACGGCGCTGCAAAATATATTGACCTCCTTTTCTACCTTAAAAAAGGGGAGATTTATCTATCTTTCCTCTGAGGAGGTGTATTCACAGTCTTATCCGAATGATATACCCGAGTCGGAGGAGACGTCGGCCATCAGCTTTAAGAGCGTGGCGATCACACAGGGGGAGGAGGTCTGCCGCAATTACAGACAGACGATGGGAGTCGACACGCTGATCTTGCGCATGGACCATTTATATATGCTGCCGGACAAAGACCAGGGCGATAACCCGGTTGTCGTGGATAGCAATATTTGCAGCAGGATGTGTGTGGAGGCCGTGCGCACGGGACACATCCAGGCGAATGCAAACAAAAAATTTTCGCTGCTGTATGTCGATGATGCGGTGGAAGCTTTGTATAAAGTAGTAAACGGTGTGGAGCTTAAATTGAACTTGTATCATGTTTCCTCCGGTGAGCTGATCGACGAGTTGAAGCTTGCCAAGATGATTCAAAGGGAGATGGGAAACGGAGTCTCCATCATCGATAATACGGTGGGCAATGTCCTGCGGGTCGTTCTCTCCAATCACGCATTTGCCAGTGAGTTTGGACTGACTATTTTTCATCATGTGGGTGATGTGATGGAGAAGATGGTTAAGTATGTTCAAAAAAACAGGAGCAGTTTTGTGCAGCTGGAAGATGTCGGTGAGGGCAGGAGAGGACAGTTAAAGCAAAGGCTCCGCGTCATCATCAATGCGCTGATTCCGTTTATAGAAAATCTTATCTGTTTTATCCCATTTTTTATGTTAAATAACCGCGCAGTCGGCAGCCGCTATTTTGCAAATCTGGATTTTTATTTGCTCTATGTGCTGCTTTTTGCGATTGTTCATGGGCAGCAGCAGGCGACGGTTTCTGCCGTGCTCGCGGTCGCGGGTTATATTTTCCGACAGATGTATCACCGCACCGGCCTTGAGGTACTGCTGGACTACAACACTTATGTGTGGATTGCCCAGTTGTTTATCCTGGGGCTTGTCGTCGGCTATATGAAAGACCGCCTGCGCACCATACGCAATGAGACCAGGAACGAGGTCAAATATATGGAGAGCCAGCTCGACGATATTCAAGATATCAACACCAGCAATGTCCGCATCAAAAATATGCTGGAGGTACAGCTAGTCAACCAGAATGACAGCTTTGGCAAACTGTACGAAATCACGTCCAGCCTTGATCAGTATGAACCGTCGGAGGTGCTTTTTTACGCCGCTGAGATTTTGGCCAAGCTGATCGACAGCAGGGATGTTGCGATCTATACCGTTGCCAACCGCTCCTATGCCCGTCTGTTTTCGGCGACGTCGCCGAGGGCGCGCGAGCTTGGCAACTCCATCGAGTACACGAAGATGGAAGATATGTATCATCTGATCAAAGAAAAGCGTGTCTATATCAATCGCAGTATGGACGCCAGATATCCGCTGATGGCGGACGCCATTTTTGCGGAAGATGAAATGCAGCTGATTCTTATGGTATGGGGGATTCCGTGGGAGCGCATGACGCTCAGTCAGGCCAATATGCTAGTGATTATCGGCTATCTGATACAGAATGCAGTGCTGCGTGCCAACCGCTATCTGGAGGCTTTGGAGAATCAGCGCTACTTAGAGGGTACGCGGGTGCTCGGCGAGGAGGCGTTCCGCTCGCTGGTCAAAGCTTATCTGACCGCCCGGAACAAAGGGCTTACCGAGTGCACGTTTTTGAAAGTCGACATCGGCGCGCATGATATTGAAGACGCCGGGAGCCAGTTGACAAAGCTTATGCGGCAGTCCGATTATATCGGGCAGATGCAGGGAACCATTTATGTGCTGCTCTGCAATACCAACGCCACAGATGCGGATTTCGTTATGAAGCGCTTCGCAAATATCGGCTATCAGGGCTATATTCAGGAGGAGATGAATATATGAGGAAAGTAATTTTCTTTTTCCTGATTTTATGCGGCAACGCTCTGATCGCTGTTCTTTATCTGATTTTTGGGCTTATACGCACCGGCAAACAAAGCAGAAAGAGCCAGGCGCGGGCCCAGGATATGTCCGCCGGGGAGGAACAAGAAGCGCAGAATGGGGAGGAGAAAGAGGGCACGCAGGAGAAAATTCAGGAAGAGAAGGACGGGGACAATTTTGAGGGAAGGGCGGCCTATATCATACGGTTTGCTGTGATGCTGCTATGTCCGGTGGTGGGGGTCGTGTTTTTTGGAGTCGGCCATCTGATGTACCTGTTTGTGTTCCGAAAAGATGTCAACCTGGAGGATGTCGTATTCAGCAAGGAGCGCGTGAAAACCAATGAGCGTGCGGATGAAGAGCGGGAGCGCAATATGGCTCCGCTTGAGGAGGCGATTGCGGTCAGCGACAAAGAGAGTCTCCGCAATCTGATGCTTAATGTAATCCGCGGTGACATCCAAAATTCACTGGCAGCCATTTCACTGGCGCTCAACAGCCCCGATTCGGAGACTTCCCACTATGCGGCTAGCGTCTTGCAGGACGAGCTGAACAATTTCCGCGTCAATGTACAGAAGCTGCGGCGGGAGATCGAAAAAGAGAAAGACGAGGAGACGGCGTGTGAAAAAACGCTGATTCCTTACATGAACAATGTGCTGGAACAGCGTGTTTTTACCGAGATGGAGCAGAAAAATATGGTGGAGCAGTTTGTGGAGACCGGGGAAGCGCTGTACCGCAAAAACCGCTATCAATTGACGAGCCAGTATTACGAATGGATTTGCCTGCGCCTTTTGGATATCAGGGATTTTCCGCGGATGGAGCAGTGGTGCACCCGCGCGGCAGAGCAGTATCCCGACGAACTGTCGAGTTATACCTGTAAGTTAAAACTTTACTTTACGGCACAGCAGAAAGAGAAATTTTTTGAGACGCTCGACGAATTGAAGCAGTCGAGCATTGTCATAGACAGGGAAACGTTAGAGTTAATACGAACATTTAGTTGATGAGACAGAGGACGCAGGGAGGTGATGACAATGTCCATGAATGTACTGACGATCTTGCAATTTTTACAGATTCTGGCCGTGTATCTGGTGATGACGGTACTGCTGCCGTCTGTGCTGTTATATTCTAACATCAAAAAGCTTAAATTTTCGTTCCGCTTTATGGTGTATCAGATGGTCGGAAATTTTTACATGATGAGCATTGTTTTCCTGCTGCAGCTTTTGCATATCTCAAACCGCGTTACGCTGATTTTGTTTACGGTCGTGCCCTACGGCGTGGCCTATGTGGTGATCAAAAAAAGGCATCCGGTAAAAATGGCAAAGAAGGCGTTGAACAATGCCGAGCGTCTCGCAGGCGGCCAATTTGGCAAACGCCTGTTTATGCGCCGTGTCAGAACAAAAGCTTTCCGGTCTTTTCGGCGTATGGGAAGGCGCTGTCTGCGCAGCTTCGGAAGAAATTTTTTGGATATTGTGCTTATTGCTGCCCTGACGGCCGGCCTTTGTTATGCATACGGCTCAAATCTGCTCTTCCATTACGGCTATTGTGAGTCTGATCTTCCGGTGCACAATTACTGGATTAATTATCTGAGCCGGAATAAGATCTTTGTCGCCGGCATCTATCCGTTTGGATTTCACTGTGTAATCTATTATTTGCACGAGGTGTTCGGCATTGCCACGTTTGTGCTGCTGCGCGTTTTTTGTTTTGTGCAGACGATCATGATCCATTATATGCTGCTGGCGTTCACCAAGAGCTGCTGTAAATCAAAATTTGCGCCCTATGTGGGCGTGTATATATACACGATGCTTGGCATTTTCGGCGAGAATACTTATATCCGCTATCACGCGACACTGCCGCAGGAGTACGGCATGTTATTTATTCTGCCGTCAATTTATTTCCTGTTTGCTTTTTTTGAGAAACGGAAGAAAAAAGAAAAAGAAGACTTCTGGTATCTGGCGGGGTTTGCCATCAGTTTCAGTATGACGTTGTCAGCGCATTTTTACGATACGATGATAGCCGGTTTATTGTGTGTCGGTGTTGCGGTGGGCTATTGTTTTCGCCTGTTCCGCAGAAAATACTTTGGCAAGGTGATGCTGGCGGGCTTTTTGGCGATCATGATCGCCGTTTTCCCCATGGGAGTGGCGTTTGCCATGGGAACACCGCTGCAAGGGTCGCTTGGCTGGGGCTTAAATGTCATCATGGGCAGGAATAATAAAACAAATGATACCACGACCACCACGGCTACGGAGCGCGTGGAGGACGACGACGGGCGCGAGGATACGCAAAATGCGGAGACGGATACCGAGGAGGAGAGCGAGAGCAAAGGAGTAGCGGACAGTCAAAACGGGGGAAGTGAGAGCAAAGGAGTAACGGACAGTCAAAACGGGGGAAGTGAGAGCAAAGGAGTAGCGGACAGTCAAAACGAGGGAAGCGAGAGCAAAGGAGTAGCGGACAGTCAAAACGAGGGAAGCGAAAACATAGAGACGACGGAGCGGGCGGAGGCAGAAAGCGGGAGCATAGGGGCTGGGGCGGCCACCCTCTCCGCGAAAGGCGTGGGTACGCTTGCGGTGGCCGGCGGCGCTTCTCTTCCGCAGAAGATGGGCGGCGTGCTTCGGCGTGCTTATCGGGGGTTCTGGGATGCCATGCGCATCTATGTGATCGGCGACAGCTATCCGGTCTTTCAGTATGCGGTGCCGCTGTCTATGGCACTGCTGGCGCTGCTTGCCGTGATCTTCTTTTTGCTGCGGCGGACGGACTATGCGGCCCGCTTCCTGTCCATGAGCGCGGGGCTTGTGCTGCTTGCTGTTTTGCAGGGTTCCTCGCGCATGGGGCTGCCGACTCTGATGGATGCGATTCGGACCTGTATCTTTTTCTCCTATGTCCTTGCGGCAGTGTGGGGAATGTGTGCGGACGGCATATTACAACTAATTTTCGGCTGGTTTCAAAAGAAGTGGATGCTGCATCTTGCTTCTATGGCTGTGCTTGCGTCATTGGTAATAACGACAACCTGGGCGGGACTTTTGCGCGCTCTGCCTGACCGCAAGGCGTTGCAGACGAATGATGCGATTCTTTGTCTGACGAATATCCTGCACGATAATGAGGATTTTACCTGGACGATCTGTTCGGCGAATGACGAACTGCGCATGGGCGAAGATTACGGTTATCATTATGAGGTGCACACGTTTTTAAAGGAAATGGAAAATAAAGGGTCAAGCGGGGAAATCATCATTCCCACGCCCCGGGTGTACTTCTTTGTAGAAAAAGTACCGGTTACGTTCGCCAGGGCTTACGAGGGCGGTGAGCCCGTTGTGAGCGAGGATGCGGCAACGATGCGCCTGCCGCTTAGCGTCGGAATCAGCATGTATAAAGGGAATAATCGATGGATTGAGATGTCCAGATTATATTATTGGGCGCAGAAATTTATGGAAATATACCCCAATGAAATGACGGTATATTATGAGTCCGACAATTTTGTATGTTACTGTGTGGAGCAGGATATGTACAGCCTGTTTAATTTCTCGATTGATTACGGTTACAATATGATGGGCACGCAGTAGTCGGCTGATGGGGGTGGATGATGGTATCCCGTAGAAATTTTTTCACGATCACGGTGATTATGCTGGTGATAGTCTTTATGTTCCAGTTTCCCGAGGTCGTTAAGGACAAGGTAAATCACTATGATAAAAATGAATATGAAGCGCTCGAGATTAGCGGTTTGGATAGCGCAAACGTCTACCGCGCGACCGCAGTCTCCGCCTTGCAGACAGGAAGATTTGTTGTTTTCATCGGCAGGCGCACGGACGGGGCGGGAGCTCTGGTGGGCGACTGGTGCGATTATACCAAGCGTTATGTAGAATATTACGATACGGTTTCCGATTATAAACCGAGAGAAAACTTAAAGCCGGAAGCAATACTGATTGATGCGGAGGCTTTGCATGGGAGCGAGGACAGCCGCAATCTGCTGCAGCTTGCCCAGGACGGCAACGACCTGATTTTTTGTACGCTGCCTGATGCACAAGAGCTTCAGACTGACCAGGTTATGCGCAAACTTTTGGGAATCCGCGAGATCGTCAAAAAAGAGGTAAAGGTAGAAGGGATACGGCTGCTTGGCGGTTTTCTTTTGGGCGGGCAGAAAGATTACCAGCTGGGTGCCTTAGAGGAGGAGACGCAGCAGGATTTGAATCTGACAATGCCGTGGTATCGCGTATCTTCGGGTACAAAAAGCTATATGATGGGGTTAGTGACCGAAAGCCCCAAGAGCACGGAGTATGGGACGGAGGCCGACACGGAGCAGGCGTTAAAAAACGAATATCTGCCGGCGGTGATCTGGCGCAATAATGTGAACGGCTGCAAAGTGTTTGCCGTCAACGGAGATTATCTAAAGGATAATATGGGGCTTGGTTTTTTGAATGCTATCATGGCAGAGTTAAAAGAGTATGATATTTATCCCGTGATAAATGCCCAAAATCTGGTGGTGATTAATTTCCCTGATCTGGCAGATGAAAATGCCGGAGAGATGATGGAGCGTTACAGCCAGAGGCTGAAAGCAGTTTATCGCGATATTGTGTGGCCTGGTCTGGTATCCGTAGCGCAGCAGAATTCCTTAAAACTTTCGTTGATGATTATGCCGCAGATGGATTATACGGACGATGTGGAACCAGAGGGAGACACCCTGATCTATTATATGAAGCTGTTTCAGGAGCAGGGGGCTGAGACAGGGCTTTCCGGCTTCTATGAGGAGGACAGCAGCCTCGATATGAAGCTGCGCATTGATACATCTTTTTTGCGGGAGGTCGTGCCCGATTATGCAATTTTGTCGTTGTATCAGGGCAACATGACCAATGAAGAAGTTGACGACGCCCTGGAGCGGGATATGCTTGACAAAGTGCGGACCGTGTTTACCGATT
>CAJTYI010000024.1:23808-35992 GCA_910584215.1 uncultured Roseburia sp.
TCAGGCCAGCCGCCCCCTGATTTCCTACTGGAATCATTCGGTTCTAACGCAGAGCGGCATCACGGACGGTTACGATCACACCTTTGGGGATAACCTTAGAATGACAAGTATACAAACCGCGCTGGGATATTCGACGATACAGGTGGATGTCAACCCGGTGGCATATCCGAGCAGCGACGGCGAGACATGGGAGAAATTGTCCAAAAAATTTGCCAGCAATACAGGAACTTATTGGAAGCACTACTCCTGTTTTGCCAAGACGACGCTCGCGGAGAGCGATCTTAAAGTGCGCCGTTTTCTCGCATTGGATTATGTGCAGAGGAGAGAGGGTAACGAGATACAGTTAGAGATCAGCCAATTTGAAGAACAGGCGAGCTTTATATTGCGGACGCACGGTGAGGTCTTAGTGTCCGCGCAGGGAGCATCTTTTACAAAGATCGAGGACGGAGCTTATCTGATTGAGGCCGATACTAAAGAGGTGACGCTGGAACTGCAAGCGGAATCGCGCAGAAAATATTATTAGGCAGTCATTAGGGTGGACAATCACGGTCCGCCGTGCGGAAACGAGGATAGAGATGGCAGGTTATTTAAAGGTCTGCATTGTGGCAGAGGGATGTTATCCATATGTGGTGGGCGGCGTTTCCAGTTGGATTCACAGCCTGATCAAGTCTTTTCCGGAGGTGGAGTTTATCTTGCTCACGATCGTGGCAAACCGCTCCTACCGCGCCAAATTTGTGTACGAGCTGCCGGAAAACCTGCTCGAGGTACATGAGCTGTATCTGGAAGATGAAGACTGGTGCATGACCCGCAAAGAAAAAGGAAAACGGTTCAAGTTAAATGAAAAGGAATACCGGGCGATGCGCAGCCTGATCTTAAACCAGGAAATTGACTGGCGCACGCTGTTTAAATTTTTCCGCAAGCCAGACCTGTCGCTGAATGATCTGCTGATGGGCGAGGATTTCTTTAAAATTGTGTTGGATTGTTACAATTTAAATTACAGCCAGGTAGTATTTTCAGACTTTTTGTGGACGCTGCGTTCTATTTATCTGCCTTTGTTTCATACTTTAAAAATGGATGTCCCCAAGGCAGATCTCTACCACTGTGTCGCTACCGGTTACTCCGGGGTGCTTGGCAGCATGGCAAATTACCGCCATGGAAGCCGGCTTTTAATCTCCGAGCACGGTATCTATACCAGAGAGCGCGAGGAAGAGCTGATTAAGGCCAAGTGGGTGAAAGGAATCTACAAAAATATCTGGATTGAGCAGTTCCGCAAAATGTCAAAGCTTGCCTACGATAAGGCGGATGTTGTAACCAGTCTTTACGAGCACGCAAGAGAATTGCAGATCGAGCTGGGATGCCCGGAAGAAAAGACCGTGGTGACGCCAAACGGCATCAATGTGGAGCGGTTTGACGACTTGGCGCCCAAAACAAAAGAGGACGAGGGATATATCAATATCGGCGCCGTACTGCGTGTCACGCCGATCAAGGATGTCAAGACGATGATACAGGCGTTTGGCTACGCCAAGGCGAGACAGCAAAAGTTAAAGCTTTGGATTATGGGGCCTTATGACGAGGATGAAGAATATGCGGCAGAGTGTTTCGATCTGGTAGAAACCATGCAGATTCGGGACGTGATATTTACCGGCAGGATCGACGTCAAGGATTATCTCGGCAGAATGGATATGACGATACTCACGAGCATCAGCGAGGGACAGCCCCTGACAATATTGGAGAGCTATGCGGCGCATAAGCCGGTGATTGCCACCGATGTGGGCAACTGCCGCGGGTTAATCTACGGGGAGGGGGATGAGTTCGGTGCGGCCGGCATCCTTACCCATATCATGAATATCGAGGAGATCTCACATGCCATATTGGAGCTTGCCAACAACACGGAGCAGCGCTTGCGCATGGGGGAGAACGGTTATAAGCGTCTGATGACAAAATATAAGATTTCGGATATGAAAAAGACATATGACAAGATATACACTGATTTTGAGGAGGGATTGGCGCGCAACTGGGCCGAGGACTGGTAGCCCCAACGATTTGATTTGGAAAGGAGAAAAGAGGCATGGCTGGAATTGGTGTGAGACTAAACCAGATCTTTGAAAAGAATTCGCTGATTTCCGACTTGATCGGATTTGGCTACAGCGCCGTAGTCACGGTGGCGCCGATGTTTTTGGTAATCGGAAATATTCTTTTGATGGGAAAAGTGCTGGGATTGTCCGATGTGAGTTATGCGCCGCGGGAGCTGTTTTCCTGCACGATACTATATATTTTCATTTTTTCTTTGCTGACGGCGGCGCCTTTTAATGCGGTGCTCTCCCGCTATATGTCGGATACGATTTATGAGGACCGCTATGAAGATATTATGCCCTGCTTTTATCTGGGCCTGCTGATGAACGCGGTGACGGCGTTTCTTTTGGGCGTGCCGTTCTGTCTGCACGAGGTTTTTGTCGGCAAGCTCGGTGTGCTCTATGTGTTTACCGGTTTCTGCGGTTATATGGCGCTCGTGCTTGTGTTCTATTCTATGCTGTACCTGTCAATCTGTAAGGATTATAAGAAAATCTCCGCGTTTTTCTTCGTTGGGATGGCGGCCGCCTTTTGCTGCGCCCTGTTTTTGCGTTTGGTCTGTGCGCTTCCGGTCACGGACTCGATGCTGGCGGGGCTGGTCGCGGGTTTTATCCTGATCGCCTGCGAGGAGATCGCCATGATCAAGCGCTATTTTAAGAAAAACAGCGGCCGATACCGGCCGGTACTGGCTTATTTTAAAAAGTACTGGATGCTCATTGTGACAAACTTCTTTTATATATTGGGATTGTATGTACACAATTTTGTGTTCTGGACCACAGATCTGAAGATGGTGGTGGCGAGCAGTTTTGTCTGTGCACCGTCCTATGATTTGGCGAGCTGTATTGCGATGTTTACCAATATTTCCGCCACGGTTATCCTGATATCAAGGCTGGAAATGAATTTCCGCGATAAATATAAGGGCTACTCGGAGGCCGTGATCGGAGGGCGGGGTCTTGATATCCGTACCGCGCAAAAGCGCATGTTCCGTCAGTTGGCAAGCGAGCTGATGACGCTGGCGCGCATACAGTTTATCATCTCCGTTGTGATATTTTTACTGTGCGTGGTGTTTTTGCCGCAGTATGGTTTTTCAGGTCTGGTGATGCAGATTTATCCTTGTCTTGCCGCCGGCTATTTCACTTTGTTTCTGATGTACTCGGCCATCATCTTTTTATACTATTATAATGACCTGACAGGCGCGCTCATCACAGCGACAATCTTTGTGGCCACAACGTTTGCGGTGAGCGTCATTGCTACCAAACTGCCGGAGGCATGGTATGGCGTGGGTGTTGTCGCGGGTTCCTTGCTCGGATGGTGCGTGGCATATTTTAGGCTTCGCTGGGTGGAGCGGAACATGGATGTACATGTATTCTGTCAGGGAAAATTGATCAATTATGGCAGGGGGGTACCGGAGCCGTCAAAAGTTTATGATGTCAAAGAGGCGCGCAGGGAGGCCAGAAAAAGAGAGCGGGAAGCGGAAAGGATGGCGGAGAGCAGAAGATGACAGTGGCAGGCATTTTACGGTTGATTGTTGTGGCGGAGGGAATAATATTGTTGATGATGGCGTTTGTGTCTTTTGTTTATCGAAAAATGACAGAGGGCATTGCGCTAAGCTGGGGGGGATTTGCCGCTATTTTGATATTGGCGGGGGCGGTGCCGGCCTTTGCGGGCTGGAGCAGCTTGATTCCCATAGGGGCGGTGCCGGCCTTTGTGATTGTCTCAGCCGCCACACTGCTCGGCGTGTTCTATTTAAGTTGTGCCGTTTCGCAGCTGATTCGTAAGAACCAGGAGCTTGCGATGCATGTATCCCTGCTGAATCAGGAGAATGAGAGTATATTGGAAGAACTACAGGCGATAAGGGAACGGGAGAAATGAAAAAAAGTGTGCTGTTTGTGATCAATACATTGGGACGTGCGGGCGCCGAGACGGCGATGTTAGAGTTACTGCGCCAATTTCCGAAAGAACGCTATGCGGTGTCTTTGTATGTGATGTTAGGGCAGGGGGAGCTTGCGGCGGAGCTGCCGGAGCATGTGCGTCTGTTGAATCAAAGATTTTTGCAGACATCAGTGCTCTCGGCTCAGGGGCGGCGCTATATGATGCGCACGGTGCGTAAAAGTTTTTTCCACAACGGGGGTATCGGAAAAAAGCTCGCAGGGCTACTTTGCAACGGCTTTGACATGCTGCGCAAAAAGAGGGTGCAGCTGGATAAATTGCTCTGGCGCATCGTGTCGGACGGAGGAGATTATCCCGGGGAGGAATACGATCTGGCGATTGCTTTTTTGGAAGGGGCCGCAACTTATTTTGTGGCCGATCATGTGAGAGCCAAAAAGAAGGCTGCATTCGTCCACATCGACTATTTGAGCGCAGGGTATACCAGAAAGCTCGATCGGGGATGCTATGACGCCTACGACCGCATCTTTGCCGTATCGCAGGAAGTGAGGGAGAGCTTTTTAGCATTTTATCCCGAATATACACAGAAGACGGAAATCTTCCACAATATCATCAACGCAGACCGAGTGAAGCGGGAGGCCGTGGAGGGGGAAGGGTTTGCGGATGATTATACGGGCGCCCGCCTGCTGACCGTGGGGCGGTTAAACTACCAGAAAGGCTACGATATTGCGTTGTTGGCGTTAAAGCGGGTGAAAGAACGGGGCTTTGACGTGCGCTGGTATGCATTGGGCGAAGGAGAAGAGCGGGAGAAGATAGAGCGGCAGAGAAAGGCGCTTGGGCTGGAAGCGGATTTTGTACTCTGTGGGGCCAGGGAAAATCCCTATCCGTATTACAGAGAGTGTGCGATCTATGTGCATGCGTCGCGATTTGAGGGGAAGAGCATCGCCATAGAGGAGGCCCAGATTCTTGGCTGTGCGGTGATCGCTTCGGATTGCACCGGCAACCGCGAACAGATCGTGCACGGGGAGGACGGTATCTTGTGCAAACTCTCCGCGGAGGCGGTCGCAGACAGTATCATCGAACTGCTGACGGATGCGGCTATGAGGCAAAAACTTGGGCGCGCGGCGGCGGGAAAACAGAAGAACAGGGAGAACGAGATGTATTTGCTGCTGGAATTATTGTAAGGGGTGTCTTACTTATGAGCAAGAGAAAACAAAAGGAAGTATTGGTCATTATACCTGCCTATAATGAAGAAAAAAATATCACACATGTGCTGGAGCAGTTAGAAAGTCCAGAGATTCAGTCGTTTGCGGATGTGCTCGTGATGAATGATGCCTCCTACGACCGGACGAACTGGATCGTCAAGGATCGCAAGCATGTGCTGGTTACCCATGTGTTTAATCTCGGATACGGCAGCGCGCTGCAACTGGGATATAAGTATGCCATCCGGCGCGATTATAGATATGTCATTCAGATGGACGCTGATGGACAGCATGACGTGTGTAATATTCCTAAAATATATGAGTCGCTAAAGGCGGCGGATGATGCGGGAAACACACCGGATATTGTGCTCGCTTCCCGCTTTATGAAAGGAAGTTCGGCCTATCATTCATCCGGGGTAAAACGGTTTGCCTATCAGCTCTTTCGGGTGATGATACGCGTCGTCACAGGCAGGCATATCACAGACCCGACGACCGGTTTACAGGGACTGAACCGCCGGACGGTGCTCTATTATTCCAAATATAACCACTATGACGACAAATATCCCGACGCCAATATGATTATGCAGATGCTGCTGCTGGGGCTTAATATCAAAGAAATTCCGGCGGTGATGCACCCGCGCACGCAGGGGGTCAGTATGCATTCCGGTCTAAAACCGGTGATGTATATGATGCGGATGTTTTTTAGTATATTAGCGGTAATTTTCCGCATTAAAATATTTAAGATTGACACAAAGGAAAGTTTATCGGATGAGCTTCATAAAACGTAAAACAAGACGGCAGTTTCTGGCAAAGCCACTGGTCGAGAGCAGAGAGATGCTTGACAATCCTTCGCGCGGCTGGTATCAGATTCACACATTTATGCTGGAGCGGGAGGTGGATTTTGACGAACTGTACTGGTCGCTTCAAAAGGAGGACGGACTGGCGCTGGTTTTTTTGCAGATCGGCGCTTTCCGCGCGGCGCCGCTCTCCGCAGAAGCGTTGGAACGGTTGGCAAAAATCCTGTCGTTTTTCAAAAAACATAACAAGGAAATGATCATACGAGTCGCCTACGACAACGAGGGAAACGGCATCACGGCGGAGCCGGATTTTTTGTCGGAGATCGAGGGACATATGAACAGCATAGGCCCTTGTATCCGGCAGTTTGCGGACAGTATTCTGGTGGTACAGGGGCTTTTTGTCGGCAGTTGGGGGGAGATGCATGATTCCAAGTTTCTGGCGCGGGATAAGCTGAAAAGGTTGGCACAGACTTGGCGGCTGGCGCTGGGGGAACAGATAGCGATCGCAGTGCGCACGCCGGGACAGTGGCGGATGCTGCATTTGCCGGGGCAAGAGACGGCGCAGACGAATACGGGACTGTTCGACGATGGGCTGTTTGCGACTGCCCGCCATCTGGGAACGTTTGGTGTCAAATCCAGGGAGGAGGCGGCGTGGGAGGAACCCTGGTGCCCTGCCGAGGAGAAGCGTTTTGTGGCAGAGCTCGCCGGGCGCGTTCCCTACGGCGGGGAGGCGCTTGCGGCCGCGGATGAGACGGCAGAGGCGTATCAGGCGGTGGCCAATGTTCTGGAGGAAATGCGCGCGCTCGGCGTTACGTATTTGAACCGCATTCATGACGCCGAAAGAATCGCCTCCTGGCGGAGCCAGACCTGTAAGGCCGCCGATTTTTTGCATTTGGCGGGACAGCAGACCGCACTGTGGCAGGGCGTTTCGGTTTTTGATTATATCGGCGCTCATCTGGGCTACCGTTATGTCGTGCGCGGGGCGGATTTTGTGGAGAAGAGGGAACCGCATGTCTCTTTACGGATAGAGAATACCGGATTTGCGCCGTGCACGAGGGCGCTCGCACTCTATCTGGTGTTTGTGGAGGCGAAGCCGGAGGACATGTTTGATGACAGTGCGCGGGATGCCTCTGTGTTGGAATTATGCGAAAGCGGGCAGATGGCAGGGACGTACCGATTGGTGCCCTGTGAGCTGTGGCGCCTTGGGCAGGGCAGTGAGATCACACTGGAAGCGTCGCTGCCGCAGCTTGCGCCGGGAACCTATGATCTTTACCTGACGCTGCGCCAAAAGGAGAGCGGTCGGGTGATCTACTTTGGCAACGAGCCTGTCGCCAAGCAAGTGTACCTGGGGCGGCTTACGGGCTAAAGAGACAGATAATCCGGCGCAATGATGCGCCGGTTTGCAGATGATTTGTTGTCAAACGACTGCCTGACAGGCGTCGTCGGCAACTCATTTTCCGACGGTGAATGTTAAGATCAGATAGCCGCTATCGGAGAGCGGCAGTGTGTTGGAGAATTTGATGCGGCGGTGGAGCGTTTCGTCGAAAAGCTGAAAATAGACGCGGTAGCTGCCTTCTCCCAGGGTGCGGATGTCGATAGGGGCGTTTAGGGTGACGGTTTCGCCCGGCACCCATGACCTGGTATCCGTTTCAAAGGGAAAGGACGCCAAAATCTCGCCGGATTCGGATACGATGGCCACAGTGGGGGTAAAAGCGCGGTAACCTGCCGAGAAGCCGCTGTTTTGCAAGGTCAAAGACAAATTGGCAGTCTGGTCGCGGAAGGTATCATAGCTTAGGCCGGCGGACAGCAGATCGTAGCGGTAGCCCATGTGACTGCCGATATAGTCGTAACCGTTTGTGCCAGCAAAACAGTCGTTCCCCTCGTAAGTGGAGGCGCGCCATTTGTCGAGCACGGCGGTGTCATAGCCGCAGTCCAGATAGGAGACGTGCATAGAGGCAAGGTCTGTGACAGCATTGGTAAAGTCATTGTAGGGGTTGTCGAGCACGACTTCGCCGCCATTGGGAACATAGTTGCAGAGCGTATTCTGGAACGCGATCTCTTCCTCGCGTGTTCCCTTGTCGGTCAGTTTTTCGGCCATCTTGATGGAGTTTTCTCCGTAAGTGCCAAGGTCGCTTGCGGAGCCTAGCATGCCGTCGTTAAATAATCCAAGGCGCGCGCAGATGGAACCGGAAAAAGCGTCTTCCTCCTTTAATACCTCAAAGGCGCCGTTTATGGCGCGCCAGTGGGCGGGCGTGCGCACAGACAGAAAGATGGCGGGGTCCGTCACAGAGGCCAGGTGTTCGGCCAGCATACACATGGTTTCCGCTGCCATGTAGTTGGAATTGTTCATCTCCCCGCAGTTTCCGACATAGATGCCCTGCATGAGGTAGACACAGTCAGTATATTGGTTGACGACGGCGGCAGTCTGGTCCATGTGTTCCAAAATGATAGACACGTCGGACGGCTCCGTCTCTTTTGCCTTGCCGTTCCAGTCATAGAGAAAACGCAGAATCAGTTGATTGCCGTGTGACTGCCAGAGAGCGAGGATGTCGGCGAGCTGCGTAAGCCCCTGCTTGCTGATGGCTGAGGCGTTGTATTCGCGCAGATTGATTTCCAACAGCACGAGCTCGTGGGGATAATCAGCCGCAGTTTTTTCTATGGCTTGCAGGTTGGGAGGCGTCTCGTCGGAGAGCGCGTAGCCAAAGAGCTGATACCATCCCTGATAAGGGTTGTCTAAGGCGCGGCTGGTGGCCGTAAATGATTCCGGCTCAAATGTCAGTGTAAAATAATAGCGGATATAGAGGAAATAGCCGGTGCCGATTATGGAGGAAAGCAGCACGAGTATCGTCAGAATAAGGATAACAGATTTTTTTTTCATAAGAGCCTCGCTTGTGGTATACTGTAATCATAAATGGATAACCCATTATAGCATATTTTAGATCTGTCTGTAGAGGCATTTTTTCATGGGTTTTTATATGGAAGGCGAAAGAGAAAATGGACTTTCATGCAGTAGTCTGGAAGAAAGAGGATATTCATGCAGCAGTCGGAAGAGAGAATAGATGATTATGCAGCAGGAGACTGAGAGAGCAATGATAAGAAATGGAGACGGCTATGTCGAGAGAACAGGAACGCATTGATTTTGTCATGCCGTGGGTGGACGGCGCAGACCCGGCATGGCTCGCGGAGTTGCATAAATACGCCCCTGAAGATGCGCTTGGAGCGGCAGACGAGCGTTTCCGCGATTGGGACAATCTTAGATATTGGTTTCGCGGCGTGGAGAAGTTTGCGCCCTGGGTGGGAATGATTCACTTTATTACCTGGGGGCATCTGCCTAAGTGGCTCAACACGGCGCATCCAAAGCTACACGTCGTCAGGCATGAGGATTATATTCCCCCCAAATATCTGCCCTGTTTTAGCAGCCATCCGATCGAGCTGAATATGCACCGCATCAGGGGACTTGCGGAACAGTTTGTCTATTTCAACGACGACTTTTTTTTGCTGCGCGACGTTGCCCCCGGTGATTTTTTTGCGGGCGGCCTGCCGTGCGATATGCTTGCTTTTCAGCCGGTGGTGGCCAATCCGGCCAATCCGCTGATGTCTCACATCTATTTGAACAATACGTTAGCGCTGTGCAGGCATTTTGATAAACGGGACAATGTAAGAAAGCAGCCGGGCAGTTATTTTAAGATCGGGTATCCGCCGCTTTACTTTTTCTATAATTTGCTGGAGCTTGCTTTTCCGCTTTACACGGGATTTTACACGGTGCACGGACCATCCCCTTATTTGAAAAGCACCTTTGACGAAGTTTGGGCAAAAGAGGGGGAACTCCTCGATCGGACCTGCTGCCATAGATTCCGCGACAAGCAGGATGTCAGTCAATATCTGATGCGGGAATGGCAGAAGTTAGCCGGCAGATTTCGGGCGAAAAATATCGTCAGAGACTTCGGTTATTTTAATGTGGAAAGCCAAAACCATAAGCTTGTCGATACGATTATCAAGCGCAAAAAGAAGATGATCTGCGCTAATGACGCCAATCAACCGATTGATTTTGAGCATGCAAAGGCAGAGTTGAACGCGGCGCTAGAGCAGATATTGCCGGAGAAATCGGCATACGAGAATTGACTATGAATCATAGAGTAAAACCGGAAATAAAAACGAGAACTGAATACTCGGCGCGCAATACGACGGTGGCGTTAGTCTCCCGTCTGACGGCGATCATCATGGGCTATCTGCTGCGCGTGGTGTTTACCCATACGCTCAGCGAAAGCTATGTGGGCGTCAACGGACTCTTTATTGATATCATCAACGTGCTTTCACTCTCGGAGATGGGCATTGGCACGGCGATCACTTACGCGCTCTACCGCCCGATCGCGCAGGGGGATGTCGAAAAGCAAAAGTCCCTGATGCGGCTGTTTCAGAATTTTTACCGTCTGGTCGCTGTAATTGTGGCGGCTGCGGGACTTGCGCTGATACCTTTTATGGACGTGCTGATCAAGGATTATGAGAACGTGCCCCACTTGACGCTGATTTATCTTTTGTACCTCTTAAATACCATCTGCTCCTATCTTCTGGTTTACAAAAAAACGTTGATGGACGCCCACCAGCTCTTGTATGTGGGAACTTTTTATCAGACGCTCTCGTGGGCCGTGCAGGATATTTTAAAGATGGCTGTGCTTGTGATCTGGCATGACTTTATTTTGTTTTTGCTGATCGGCATTGTATCGACCGTGGTCTGCAATATCTGTATTTCTGTCAGCGCCGATAAGCGCTATCCTTTTTTGAGAGACAGAGATGCCCTGCCGCTTCCGAAAAAGGAAAAAAAGAAGATTTTTGCCGATATCCGCGCCATGTTAATGCACAAGGCGGGGACCGTGATTGTCAACAATACCGACAATCTGCTGCTCTCCGCTTTTGTGGGACTTGCCAGTGTGGGGAGCTACTCGAACTATTATCTTGTGATCGGTTCCATTCGCCAGTTGTTAAACCAGGTGTACCAGGGAATCACGGCCAGCGTGGGCAATCTCGGCGCAACGGAAGACGAGGGGCACATCCGGCAGGTTTTCGAGGCGGCGACATTTGTGGGACAGTGGATGTACGGTTTTTCTTTTATCTGTCTGTTTGAGCTGTTAAATCCCTTTGTGGAAATCAGCTTCGGAAAGCAGTTTTTGTTCTCCAAGGAGATTGTATTTGTCCTGTGCTTAAACTTTTTCTTGAACGGTATGCGCAACGCCGCCATCACCTTTCGGGATTCCATGGGGCTGTTTTGGCATGACCGCTACAAGGCCATTGTCGAGGCAGTGCTCAATCTGGTGATCTCGCTGCTGCTTGTGCGGCAGTTTGGTATCATGGGGGTGTTTTTAGGCACGCTCTTTAGTATGCTTATCACGTCGTGCTGGGTCGAGCCCTATGTGCTTTATAAACACGGATTTCACAGCTCATGTCTGCCCTATTTTGGCAGATGCCTGCTTTACTTTGCGTGGATTGCGGTCGTCTGGTGTGTGACCGATCAAATCTGTATCCGGGCGACGGCGGCCATGGCAAATATATGGGGCGTTTTTTTGCTGCGTTTTCTGTTTTGTATGCTGGTGCCCAACCTGATGTTTGGCCTGCTTTATTTTAAAACCAGAGAGTTTCGCTATGTGATGCAGAAAGCATGGGGATTGCTGCACAAGTAGGAAACGCCAAATAGTATAGGTTATTAGCTGTGCCGCATGATATCATCAAAATGAATAAATATGTACATGTGTTCTATCGGAAGAGTTATATATTTTATATTCACAGCGTAAGTGCGGCGTCCGGCAGGCATCCTAACTGCAGGCGCTGCTTGTCTTTTGTCCCTCCGAAGAAACGTCTGGGGTTCTCGCATGCCGTTGGGGGCATCTGGTTGCGCGTCTTTTCAGTGTTTGACAACCTCGTCGTGTCTGTCCGTCCCGGTAAAGACAGAAATCTTTGCAGCTTTCTAGTTCCCCTAGATGCCCCGGCTCGCAAAGTCCCTAATGACATGCCTGCGGGAAAACTCGCTGATGTCAAAGTGAGGTACGAAAGTTTATTAAGCTCAAACAGTTCCCTCGGCAAAAGTTCGCAGGCGAACTTTGAAAGTTCACTCCGTGAACTTTTGCCTCGCCGGGGCGTCAAGGGGAACACGAAACCTGCAAAATGTATTTCTGTCTTTTACCGGGCGAACTGACACAAGAGGTTGTCCAACCTTGAAAAGACGTGTATCATCAC
>CAJTYI010000025.1 GCA_910584215.1 uncultured Roseburia sp.
ACCTCTGGCATTTGCTCCATTCAGAAAAAAGCAGAGACTGTGACGCCAACTCACGATGAATTGCCGCATTTACCTTATGAAAAAGAAAAAGTTTTCAGAAGTTTATGATAGAATAAATATGCAAAACATAGGGCTACTTATTCAGTCAAAATAACGGCTAATAACCTATAAGTTATATTGCCACATCTACCTTGTGAAAAAGAAAAAGTTTTTAAACGTCTAACGCCTATGGACTTTGTCTGCTGGGTCGATGTCACCAGGGAAACGGCACGATACCATCACATCCAGCACAAAGCTGCCCTCCTCCGTATAGCAGAGCATATCCCCGTCCAGCCTTTTTGCGGCCTCCCGCACGGTCGCAAGCCCGAACCCATGGTCATATCCCTCCTTATCTGTGCCGGGGAGCGTCCCCTTCTCCACATACAAATCGTCCCGGCATCGGTTTTTGATGCGTATTGTCAGATGATTGCGGGCATATTTCATCTGTACGAAAACCTGCCTTTTTTCTGTTTCAAGTCCCTTTATTGCGTCGCACGCGTTTTCCAGCCCATTGGAGACAATCTGGCACAATTCCATATAAGGAATCTCCTGTACATCAGCCTGAATATCCATCTGGCACTGCGCCTGCAATTCCTCAAACTTCGCGCTATAGTGCACAAGCACTGCATTGAGATATGGGTTGGCGCAGTACTGCCCCAACACGGTATCCATTTCCGTCTCCACACCCTTTAAATACGCCAGCGCCTCCTTCGTTTTTCCAGCGGCTAGAAGCCCTGAGAGCGTAACCGTATGTCCTTTCATGTCGTGCTTCATCTTTCTGATGCGCTGCTGATTTTCAAGCTGTGCCTCCAGCGTATTTTTCTGCTCCTGTAACAAACGCTCACTCTGCTGCCTCCGGTAAAGTAACAGCTGTCGGTAGAGCGATATAAAAATCGTCGCATAGTTAAACACCATCAAAACCAGAATCAGGATGCACAAAAACATATCTTCCGGCCGTTCTATAATATTGGTGGGAAATTGTACCGTCACCACCAAAAGAACATAATAGAGCATCGTCATCCCGGCAAAGACTCCCCACCCTTTCTCTACCGCCTCCTGTAGCTCCAGATAGGGCTTGCGCAGATAGCGCCAGATCAGATATTCCAAAAGCGGATAGAGAATCAGTCTACTGATAAGCAGCAGCACATATTGCCCGCCCCCCAGAAAATAGTCAAGCAGATTCGTGGCCGCCATTATCCACAGACACGTAGTATCTGCCAGACAAAACGTCAGCAGAAACCGAAACCTCTTATCTGCGCTCATTACATAGAAAAAAATAAAACTGGGTATGGAGCAGGTAAATAAAAAAACTTTTGACAGCATATCGATCCCGAACACCACATAAAGCATTCCGTTTACCCCCATCAGAACGCCCATGCCGATCACCGCCGCCCATATTGTCTTTTTTCTCGCATACCGCGAACGAAACAGCATGATAAAAAGAAAATACACATGGAACATTGCCCAGTATATCGATATATCGCGTAATATTGTCATCTCCGTCATCCACCTTTCCAGCGTACCGGTCACATTGCGTCATTTTCGCCGCCGTCATCCCTGTCTTACTCCCTCGCAGTGCAATCTGCTCACAGGACTTTTTTTCACAGGAGCGGCAAACCTCTTTCACATTTCACAGCTACAAGTTTTACCTTTGAAAAGACAAGAGCAGAACCGTAAAACACCGGCTCTGCCCCTTGTCTGTCAAATCTTGTATCACAATGGCACGGCTCAAGACAGCAAAAGTATTGAGCCAAACTGCATCATCCCTTATTTTTGGGTAATATACCCCTGCGCCTTAAGCAGCTCCGCACAGAGCACGGCGCCGCCGGCCGCTCCGCGGACCGTATTGTGTGATAAACCTACAAACTTCCAGTCATACACGGTATCTTCCCGCAGACGTCCGACCGAGACACCCATGCCTTTCTCGTAATCCACATCCATCGTCACCTGGGGACGGTTATCCTCCTCCAGATACTGGATAAACTGTTGGGGCGCACTCGGCAGCTCTAACTCCTGGGGCACTCCTTTAAAATTCTTAAGCGCACAAAGAAGCTGCTCCTTCGTCGGCTTTTTTTTGAATTTTACGAAGACTGCCGCGGTATGTCCGTTTAACACCGGCACGCGGATACACTGGCAGGTAATGACGGGCGACTTTGCAGGCACGATGCATTTGTTCTCATCATCAATCTCTCCCCAGATGCGAAGCGGCTCTTTCTCCGACTTCTCTTCTTCGCCTCCGATATAGGGAATGATATTTCCGACCATCTCGGGCCAGTCTTTAAAAGTCTTTCCCGCACCGGAAATCGCCTGATAGGTCGTAGCCACCACCTCATACGGCTCAAACTCTTTCCAGGCCGTGAGCACCGGCGCATAACTTTGAATCGAGCAGTTGGGTTTTACCGCGACAAAGCCGCGCTTCGTGCCAAGCCGTTCTCTCTGATATTTGATGACTTCCATATGCTGCGGATTGACCTCAGGCACCACCATCGGTACATCCGGCGTCCATCTGTGGGCGCTGTTGTTGGAGACAACCGGCGTCTCCGTCCTCGCATAGTCTTCCTCAATCTTCTTGATCTCTTCTTTCGTCATATCGACTGCCGAAAATACGAAATCCACCTGTGCGGCAACGCTCTCGACTTCATTGACATTCATCACCTGGATCTTTTTTACTGCCTCCGGCATCGGGGTATCCATCTTCCAGCGGCCTCCCACGGCATCCTCATAGGTCTTTCCCGCGCTTCTCTCGCTGGCTGCAATCGTCGTCACTTCAAACCACGGATGATTCTCCAACAGGGAGATAAACCTCTGTCCCACCATACCTGTGCCGCCAAGAATACCTACTTTTAATTTGTCGCTCATTTGTCCAATCTCCTCGTCTTATCTCTTTTTCCACAACGTCTGCGCACACGGCCACCCTGTGTGTCCGTACCACGCGAACAACTGTCTTTCTGTAACTATATTATGATATACGCACAAAAAATGCAATGCCCATTTCGTAAAAAATTATGTCCTTTTTTGCAGTTTCTTGTATAATTCCCACAATTCACTTCTTTCTCTTACGCTCATTGTTCACCAAAATCCAGCCAGACTTTGGCAAGATACATCTCCTCCGTCTCAATCACTTTCTCCATTGCCTCCCTGCCCGGCGCGCCGACCGTCAAGCGCTTGTCCACACATGTTTCCATAGAGATCGCGTCATAGATGTCCTCCTCAAACGCGGGGCAGATTTCCTTCAATTCCGCCAGGCTCATATCATCGATCGCGATCTTTTTGTCGATGCAGTAGAGTACGATGCGCCCCACAATGCTGTGGGCATCGCGGAATGGCACACCATGTTTTACCAGATAGTCCGCCGCGTCCGTGGCGTTGGTAAAACCGCCGTTCGCCGACGCGCGCATCCGTTCTCTGCGAAAACGCATGGTGGATAGCATACCGCGAAACAGTGCGATACACCCTTTGACCGTGTCCATCGCATCGAACGACAGCTCTTTATCCTCCTGCATGTCTTTGTTGTAGGCCAGCGGGATACCCTTCATCGTGGTGAGCAGTGAAAATAGCGCACCATACACACGCCCGGTCTTTCCCCTGACTAACTCGGCAATATCAGGGTTCTTCTTCTGCGGCATGATGCTGCTGCCTGTACTGTAGGCGTCATCAATCTCCACAAACTGATATTCGTTGCTGTTCCAGATGATGATCTCCTCCGAGAAGCGTGACAGATGCATCATTATCGTCGCGCAGGCCGACAGAAATTCGATCAGATAATCGCGGTCGGAGACGCCGTCCATACTGTTTTGCGTCGGTCCGTAAAAATCAAGCAGCTCCGCCGTGTAGGCCCGATCGAGCGGATACGTCGTTCCCGCCAGAGCTCCGGAACCAAGCGGACAGAAATTCATGCGCTGATAGATATCGTAAAGGCGCAGTCTGTCGCGCTTAAACATTTCAAAATAGGCTCCCATGTGATGGGCCAGCGTAATCGGCTGCGCTTTCTGCAGGTGCGTAAAGCCCGGCATGATCGTATCGAGATTGTCTTTCATGATGTTTAAAATGGTCTGCAAAAGTTCTCTAAGCAGCCTATCCGTCTCCACCACCTCTTTCCTGGTGTAGAGACGCATATCAAGCGCCACCTGGTCGTTTCTGCTGCGCCCGGTGTGCAGCTTTTTGCCAACGTCTCCTAGGCGGTCAATCAGCGTCGCCTCCACGAAACTGTGAATATCCTCATATGCGTCGGAGATCTCAAGCGCCCCGCTTTCGACTTCCGCAAGGATATCCTTTAAGCATAACAGGATCGCATCTTTCTCTTGTTCCGTCAAAATCCCCTGTTTCGCAAGCATTGTCACATGAGCCATGCTGCCCTCGATATCTTCCCTGTAAAACTTTTGGTCAAACGCGATCGACGCATTAAAATTGTAAACCAGCTTGTCCGTCTCCTTGGTGAAACGTCCCCCCCATAATTGTGCCATACTGTATCCTCTCTTTCTGTCCATTGATAGACCCTGACTCTCGCTAAAGATTAAGTGCGCTTTGCGTTTGCGGCAATCCCGCATACGGGTTTTAGTGAAAGCGTCAGCGCATACTAAAGACACACCCGCAATAATCCTGCCGATACATGCCGTACTCGGCCGACAGTTCCACCGAACGCTTATAACCGTTTTTCTTCTTAAAATCGGAGTTCAGATAGGCAACACCGTACTCGGCCGCAAGCCGTTCCCCGATCTCATTTAATTTTTCCGCATTTTTGAGCGGACTTATAGACAATGTGGTCGTAAAATAATCCTTGTGCAGCTTGCTTGCCAACTCGGCCGCCTCCCGCAGCCGCAGCTCATAACACATAAAACAGCGCTCGCCTCCCTCCGGCGCATGCTCTAACCCCTCGGCCATCCGATAAAAACGGTCGGTATCATAAGCGCCCTCAAGAAAAGTGATCGGATACCTTGCCGGCAGTTGGGCAATAAACCACTGCTGTTCCCGGACTCTCTTTTGATACTCCGTATCGGGGTATATATTGGGATTATAGTAAAATACCGTAATCTCAAAGTAATCGGACAGATATTCCAGACAATAAGAACTGCACGGTGCACAGCAGCTGTGCAGTAAAAGCTTCGGGACTATCCCTCGCTCTTCGTTTTGGCGTATGGTCTCCTCAAGCACCCTCTGATAATTTATTTTATTCATAGACAACCTATTTCCTCTTACAAACATCGTTCAGAACGTTTGCCTTACGTTCTCTTTCACACTCTGCTTCCTCTGCCAGGTGCAAAATTGTCATCGCCCGATGCCTCCAGGTATGGCCCTGCAAATATATCTGATAAGCCCGCTCTTCGATCACACGGCGCTTATCCGTATCCTCCAGCAGCGCCTGCGCCCTCTCACACATTGAGGTCATATCTGTCAGATCATAAAAGCACAACGCTCCTTGATCGTCAAACGCCCCGCGCAGATAATCATTCTCTTCCGTCAGCACGGCGGTGTGGTTTGCCATACCGGCCACAATCCGATCGTGCATCCCCTGCGGAAAAAACGGCGTCACATTCAGAAGAATCGGCGCCCGCGCAATGCGCTGAAAAGACAGCGCATAGGTGAGCGCCCGCTCCAAAGTAAAATAACGGTCTGCCGCGGTATGGTACTGATACCATCCCTCCCCCACGGCTTTCACCGGTATCTTATGCGCCAGCAGGGCGTCTACTGCCTTTTTGCGAAAATAGTCGCGCACATAGGCGTCCACCGCATACATACCGTTCATTTGCAGTGCAAACTGCTCTGGCGGCACCCGCTCGCCCCGCCGCTCTAAAATTTCCAGATACGCCTCTTCCATCGGAATCTTAGGCTCCGCAATGCGGCGCTCAATCAATTCCCGCATCACACTTGCCGCATCGGCCGGCGACTTGTCCACAATATCCATGATATTGTCCGGCTCTTGGTAGGTGCCCATAAAGAGAACATACCGACTCTCTTTTTGAGGCGTCACAAACGCTTCACATGCCCCGAGCGGAAGCGTGTGAACCGATTTGACGGTCGGATAATAAGACGCCACATACTGCCTGTGGCTCTCATCGACCACCAGCACATGAAGATTATCAGCGCGGCAGGTCAGCCCCGTATAGTGAAACAGTGGATGATCTAAAATGTAATCAAAAAATGGTCCCTGCAAATGGTCGAGGTAATAACTGCCGTCCTCCATCACCATCCGCGGCAGCATCGAGTTAAAATCTATGATCACACGATACCTGTGCGCTAAGAGCGGTTCTAACTGCGCGTCGATATCCCTGTCTTTGGAAAATTCACAAACCTCGGTCAAAAATCCCAGTTCTTCATACGCCGCGGCCAGCCGGCCGGCAAAAAAATTACCGGAAGAATAACAGATATCCCTAGAACAAATGATCAATACCCTGTCACGCTTCATCTCATGCAACTCCGATCTTTCGCACCCTTAATCTCAAACGACCTTCTCCTAGACAGCTTTCATCTGCCGGAATCAGTACATCTTGCGCATAAAGCGAAACTCCACCACTGCAAGCAGATAGACCACCGCACACAAAAGCATAACGACTGCTTTTTTGACGACAAACCCCGTAACGATCTCCACGATTAAGACCATCCCATGCAGCCAAACCGGCACATCGCGCAGACACAGCGCGATCGCCACATTCAGCGCGATCACGACACATGCCGCCAAAACCGGCACATCAAATGCCGCGATACTTAAGACAACGACAAGAATCGCCGCCACAATCGCTGCAAACAGCACGAACATACTGATTGTCTCATGGTCCGATAGAATATCTTTGATTGTTTTTTCTTTTTTTCTCCGCTCCCGCAGAGAAACCCTGTCGCTGTCCTTTTTTTCAAAATCCTGAATCTCCTTCATCTCCGGTTCACTCATAGTCATAACCATACCTTTCCGAAACAATTTACAGTGTAATTCTGCACATCATAAAACATACTTCGTGAGCCTTTTTATCATTATACCAAGTAATCCCCTGTGAGACAAGTGTATCCATACCGTAACAAGATATTACCGCCCTAATATGGCAAGTGTCGCGCTCGTGCCAAGACGCGAGGCGCCCGCTCTTACCATCTCCTCCGCCTCACTGGCGGTGTGGATGCCCCCGGAAGCTTTTACCCCCATGGTATCTCCCACAACAGACCTCATCAGCGCTACGTCCCTGGCATCAGCGCCGCCGTGCGAAAATCCCGTCGAGGTTTTCACAAAATCCGCACCGGCCTTACTCGCCAGCCGGCAGGCCCTGATCTTCTCCTCCTCGCACAACAGGCAGGTCTCGATAATGACTTTCAACACCCGCGCACCGCAGAGCGCCTTAATTGCCTTGATTTCCTCCAAGACGAGCGCATCTTCCCCATCTTTGAGCGCCCCCACATTGATCACCATGTCAATCTCCTTAGCGCCGTCGGCCAGCGCCGCTTCTGTCTCCGCCAGTTTTACACTGCCCGGCATCATACCGAGCGGAAACCCGACTACGGTGCAGACTTTCACATCCGAACCTTTCAGCAGCTCTGCGGCATATGCGGTGTAAAATCCGTTGACACACACGGAAGCGAAATGATAGCGCACGGCCTCCTCACACAGCGTTTTGATCTGTTCTCTGGTCGCCTCCGGCTTTAACAGCGTATGGTCAAACATCTTTGTCTCTAACATAATCCCCCTCCTGCGATAGATACGTTTGGTTCCTCTGATGACACGGTTTTCCATAATGTGAAAAACAGCAACAATCTGTGCAATGTCACACAAACCGTTGCTGTTTTCTCCCTCTTTTACAAGCCGATAGTCGGACTCGAACCGACGACCTACGCATTACGAATGCGTTGCTCTACCAACTGAGCCATATCGGCATTTCTGTGAACATGACTGCCACAAATGCTATTATACCAATATTTTAAAAAAAAGCAACTATTTTTTTCATTTCTGAGAAAAAATTTTTATTCTTGTCGAAATTTCTTGTTTTGCCCTCCAAAAACAGTACTTTTTTCCTACTTGCTTTTGAAAAAAATATCTGCTACTGTAAGCACACACGATGGTAAATAAATCTTGTCCGCTTGTACCGGCAGAATCTTTCTCCTCATACTAAAAGGAGATCTTCATGAATTATCAGGAATTTAAATATCAGCTCTTAGAGCTTTTGGGCCAGGAGTTCGGCCCGGACATCACCCTCACCGTTCAGGATATTGTAAAAAACAACGGCATCCATCTGGATGGTCTGACCGTTGTCACCTCGGCGCTTAACGTTTCCCCCACGATCTATCTCAATCACTTTTTCAGGCAATACGAGAACGGCAAGCCGATGGCAGAGATCTGTCATGATATTCTATGCATTTACCGCGAAAACCGTCCGCTAAACAATGTGGACATCTCTTTTTTTACCAACTACGATAATGTCAAATCAAACATTATATTCAAATTGATCAACTATCAAAAAAACAGCAGCCTTTTGGAGGACGTGCCGCATCTGCGCCTCCTTGACCTCGCCGTCGTATTCTGCTGCCTGTTAAAGTCGGATTATACCGGCAATGCCACTATATTAATCCACAACAACCACCTGAATTACTGGCATATCACGACCGACGATCTCTTTGCTCTCGCCCAGGACAACACGCCCCGCCTGTTGAAACCTGAGCTGCGCAATATGACGGATGTACTGTGCGAGCTCTTCTGTTCCCGCTCTCCGCACAGCAAACCCACCGACGTGTCGTCCTCCAATATGTATGTGCTCACAAACGAAAGTAAATTAAACGGCGCCGTCTGCATCCTCTACCCCGACTTGCTGCGCCAATTTGCCGACAATCAGGACAGCGACCTCTACATACTCCCCAGCAGCGTGCACGAAGTCATGCTCATCTCCGCCAGAGTGGAAAGCACGCAGGAAGAACTAAACGCCATGGTGGAGGAGGTGAACTGCTCCCAGCTGATGCCAGAAGAAGTTCTCTCCAACCACGCCTATTATTACGACCGGCAGACCGGCCAGATACAAGCCACTTTTTGAGACCGCATCACCGTTGATACAGAGTCGCATATTCCCGCGCGGATGACTCCCACGAAAAATCCTGCTCCATATCTCTTTGCAATATCTGATCCCAATCTTCTCTGTGGTCATAATAGATCTGCATCGCATACCAGATCGTGTGCAGCAGTTCCTCCGCGTTAAAATTGGCAAAGGAAAAGCCGGTTCCCGTTTTTTCGTATTCATTGTAAGGCTCCACGGTGTCCCTAAGGCCGCCCGTCTCGCGCACAATCGGCACCGTGCCGTAACGCATACCGATCATCTGCGACAGTCCGCATGGCTCAAACAGAGAGGGCATCAGAAACGCATCGCTGGCGGCATATATCTTATGTGCCTTTTCCTCGGAATATCCGATTATCACTCTCATCTTCTCGGGATAGCGGGAAGCGATATCACGGAGTGCATTTTGGTAGCGGTCCTCTCCGGTTCCCATCACCACAAATTGTATCCTGCTCTCCGCTAAAAGTTGCTCGAGAATATGCAAGATTAAGTCAAAACCTTTCTGATTGGTCATACGGGAAACCATGCCAAGCAGGATTGTATCCGCCTCTGCGGGAAGTCCCAGCTCCTTTTGCAAACCGGCTTTATTGGCCGCTTTGCCAGCCACGGCATCCTTTGCGCCGTATTGTTTCCAGACTGCCTCGTCTGTTTGCGGGTCAAACACCTGATAATCAATACCGTTGGTGACCGCATAGAGGTCTGCGCTTCTCTGGTGAAACAGCCCGTTTAGCCCCTCGCCGCCCTCTTTGGTTGTGATCTCAAAGGCATAACTCTTGCTGACGGTTGTAATCATATCCGCGTACACGCAGCCGCCTTTCAGATAATTGGCTTCCCCGTAAAACTCCAGCTTATCCGGTGTAAATACCTGTGGCGGCAGTCCGGTGATATCCATGACCTCATCCAAAATCCAGCGCCCTTGGAACTTCAGATTATGAATGGAAAACATGGTCTTGATACCGGCATAATAGTTGTCCGAACTAAAAACGGTGCGCAGATATACCGGTACCAACCCGGTCTGCCAATCATGGCAGTGGATCACATCGGGACAAAAATCAAGGTACGGCAATGCCTCCAAAACTGCCTTTGAGAAAAAAGCAAATTTCTCCACGTCCTCATAAATGTTGTGATAGGGCTGGCTGCCGGCAAAATAATATTTGTTGTCGACAAAATAAAACGTGATTCCCTCATATTGGGTCGTCAATATCCCGGCATATTGCTGCCGCCATCCCAAATTCACATAAAAATGACATAAAAATTGAAGCTGTTCCGTCCATTTTTCGTCCATACAGGCATACTTTGGCAAAATCACACGCACGTCAAAGGCCTCTTTGTCAAAATAGCGCGGCAGAGAGCCCGTAACATCGGCCAAACCTCCTGTTTTCATGAAAGGAACAGCTTCTGAAGCTGCAAATAATATTCTCTTCAAGTTATATCCCTCCCAGATCATTATTCTAAGAGTATTATAACCTTTTCTCTCTCATCTGAAAAGTACTAATGCATCTTATATTCCAGACGAATGCGATCTGTTATCAGCGCAATGAACTCGGAATTTGTCGGCTTACCTTTTCCATTATGTATGGTGTAACCAAACATTTCATCGATGGTATCCATCTTGCCCCTGCTCCATGCAACTTCTATCGCGTGGCGTATTGCGCGCTCCACTCGGCTTGAAGTCGTCTGATATTTTTTGGCGATCGTGGGATATAAAATCTTTGTGATGGAATTGAGCATTTCCATATCTCCGACGGACATTACAATGGCATCCCGCAGATACTGATATCCCTTGATATGCGCTGGTACACCGATCTCATGGATGATGGCCGTCACATCTGCCTCGAGATTATACGGCTTCGCCTCCATATCCGACACCGCATTATTCTCACGGTAAATATCTTTTACTTTCCGCTCCTGGGATTTTGTCACGGAACGACGCCTGATCACATACTTGATGCGGTCAATCACCACATCATTCTCGAAAGGCTTCATGATATAATAAACTGCACCTTTTTGAAAAGCATCGTCTGTGATTTCCTCTGAACCAATGGCACTGATCATTATAAATTCGGGATGTTTCTTGATACTCTTATCGCTGTTTACTTTATCCAACACACCGATCCCATCCAACTGCGGCATAATGAGATCGAGCAGCACAACGTCCGGCTCCGTGTCTTTTATCATACGGTAGGCTTCCTCTCCATCCTTTGCGGTTCCTACAACATTTAATTCATCATCGTTGGCGATGATATGTTCCAAAAGTTGCAGCATTTTCTGATTATCATCGGCAATAGCTACATTTATTTTTTCCATAATTCTCTCCATTCCTGCGCTGCTATTCTACGCCACGATGCTTTATTAACCCTTAAGACGTTTCAGGTACATGCTGTCCGTTGTCAAACATACGGCCGGCCTAAGATACATGCTGTCCGCGTTTTCTTTACGCGTGGCGCGATACTTGCTGCTTAAGTATCTTACTAATTTGTATGCGTTGAAATTTGTCGAACTTCGTCGTTAAATATGGATATCTTTTCCAAAAATGTCAAAGATTGCGTAATCGCGGCAAGTTCCTTTACTTCCAACAGAATACTTTTATCCAGCAGACCATATTTTTTCAAAAGCGCAGATACAAACTCCCACGGAATATTCCCGGCTCCCACTGCAAGATGTTCGTCGTAAACCAGATGATTATCGTTTATGTGCAGATGCATAATATAGGGCGAAAGCTGCCCAAACCATTCATCCGGCTTACTTTGCATCAACATCATATGTCCCACATCAAGACAGACCCCTACTCTCACCTCTCCACTAAAAAGTTCCATCAGTGCGCGCAGAGGCTCGGGCGAATCATCGAACATATTTTCCATGTAAATCCTCGTGTCTCTGCTGGTGGAGAGCAACGTTTCGATCGCCTTTGCCGTTAGCTCCAGCCAGTTTTTAAAGTACCAGTCCTGATTTAAAAATTGAGGATTGATGTTGGTATGAAACACCACGCCACGACACTGCAGCTGTTCTGCAATTTCCATCGACCGCTGCATCCTCGCCACACTGTGATTCCGTATCCCCTCGTCTAAGCTAAACGGAATCATATCAAAAAACACCCCATGCAGGGTGTCCCTCCCCGCAGGCCGCATGAGAGACTGGTATCCTCTGATGCGCTCTGCCAATGCCGTTTTGTCATCTAAAAGTGACGGCATAAAGAAATCGTTATACTCGAAACCCAGCTGTCTCTCCTGTGCCAGTTCGGTATACCGCTCTAACTCATCCCATTTTGGAATTATCTCTAACATCCCATTCCTCACTTTACTGCCTGTTCCTGCTTAGCCTTTGTCTCCTGCTGATTTTCAGCAGTAAATCTCATGTCACAACCCCTTTTCCCCATTGCCTCCTCAAACAATTTGATCACTTCCTCGTCCAACTTGCCCTCTTTAGCCATACGGTGTAAAATCCCAAACGCCTGCTCGTTTTCGATAGACTTTTTATAAGGACGATCCGCGGAGGTTAAAGCCTCATAGATATCGACAACGGTGAGAATTCTCGCCTCAAACGGAATCTCCTCTCCTTTTAATCCGTCAGGATACCCGCTGCCGTTTAATAGCTCATGATGTTTTCCCGCCCAGTCTACAATATGTGGATAGCGCTTTTCAAAATTCATCTTGTTGAGATAGCGCACCGTATACAGCACATGGGACTGAATGATATCACGTTCCCGCCGCGTCAGATTGCCCTCGCGCACGGAAAGCACCTCCGTCTCTTCCAGTGTAAGATACTTGATGTAAGCGCCCATGGAATCCATATACGCCCGCTCTGACATCTCTTTGACAAACGCTAACTGTTCCTCATTTAGATGGCTGCTGCGGTTGATCTCTTCGATCCTTGCCTTCGCTGTCAGGAGTTCATTTTTAATCGCGATCCACTCTTCCTTGTCAATCCTTCTCTCACAATAATCTACATGATAAAGCGTAATCAGATAATCAAATCGCTGCTGTACGAGTTCTAAACGCTCCCCCAGCCTGGTAGACTTATCAATCACCTCCGCCGGCACGACGAGTTTTCCGATATCGTGCATCAAAGCTGCCATCAGCAGCTCTTTTTTTTCGTTGTAACCGAAAAAATGCGCGCACTTTCCTTTCTTGTGCAATTCATTGATGTGGTCGATCATCACTTCCGTATACAAATAGACGTTGCGCGAGTGATAATAATTGTATGGCGTCCTCGTATCAATGGCATCCGTAAATGCCTGCGTGATGGAGATCATAAGCTGCTCGATCTCCTGCATATACATCATATTGGAAAGTGCGACGGCTCCCTGAGCGGCCAGTGCCTGCGCAGCCAGCTCGATCTCCCTGTCATAGGCGATCGCCTTGCCGTTCTCATCTAAAGCATTGATCAGTTGAACCACGCCCACAAGATTGCCCTCGTGATTCAACAGTGGATAGACTAACATAGAAGTGGTACGATAACCGGTCATCTTATCGTATTTTCCCGGCCCGCTGAAATCAAACTCTTCGCTTTCATAGACGTCCGGGATATTCATAATCTCCCGATGAATTGCCGCGTAAGCGCAGACATTTTTTTCGTCCATGGGCACGGGAGGGTAGAGCTTGTCGTCCTTGATCGTCTGGTTGATCTGCATACTTCTGTTTTTCATCACAGCAAACTGCAGCGCGTCATCCACATACATATAGAGCGTCCCGGCATCGCTGTTTGTGATATCCATGGCACAGTCTATAATCTTTGACAACAACTTATCATAATCGCGCTCTGCCGAAAGCTGTATTCCCAAATTAAGGATTTCATCCATGACTGTCTGATTCATCCTCTACCTCCATCTGATAGACCATTATCTTATCCGCCTTACCTTTTAAATCTAGTTCTCCTACCTGAGTTGCGGTATATATATCCGACAGTTGTTCATACACCTGCCCGCTAAGATACACACTGCCGCCCGGAGCTTTGCTCTCCAAACGCTCCGCCGTGTTCACTGTATCACCGATGGCGGTATAATCCATACGATAGGTACATCCGATATTGCCGATGACTGCTTTTCCGCAGTGCACACCCACACCGCACTTGATCTCAATCCCATACTTTTCGCGCAGTCCATCGTTTAATTGTCGCACGGACTGTATGATATCCCGTCCGGTCTGCACAGCTTTTGCGACGTAATTGTCCACTGACAGCGGTGCGTTGTAGACAGCCATCACCGCATCGCCGATAAATTTGTCCAACATTCCCTCGTTTTTAAAGATTGCTGCCGTCACTGCTTCCAGATAATGATTTAAGACGTCGACTACCGCTTCCGGCTGCAACTTTTCCGACATAGAGGTAAATCCCCTGATATCGACAAACAGCACGGCAACATCCTTTGTAATGCCGCCAAGCTCATTTTGAAAATCTTTATCTTTGGCCAGCTCCTCCACAACCTGCGGCGCAATATATTGACGAAATACACCCAAAATCCGCCGCTTATTGACGACTTCTTTCATATATCCCGCAAAAATGCGCAACAATATGAAAACTGCCGTCACTAACAGCAGATTCCAAAAACGCCAATAGACGCCGTTTCCATATAATACCCATGCACCGCCGGCTGTGACCCCGAGAATCAAAACGCCGCTCACCGCACTGGCAACCGTTCCCAGACGGCTGATAATTACAAGGTAAACTGCGGCAGCCAATCCCGTCAGCAGAGCGTTAAAATACCCCGGCATCTCCTGATAGGTTCGCTCCGAGAGCAGCGCATTGACATGATTCGCCTGTATCTCCACCCCGTTTACCACAGTCCCCCTGGCAATCGGCGCAAGATACTGATCCATCATGGCAGCTGCATAAGCTCCCACCATTACGATGCTGTCCGCAAACAGCTTCGGGTCGTACACTCCGTTTACCACGTCCACATAAGAATACACTTCGTACATACCCGGCTCGGCAGTATAGTCAAAACCATATATCCCCTGTTCGTTGGTCTCTGGGACGGTCGGCAAAGCCCCCTGTGACGTCTGATAGACACGATAGGTCTCATAGGCAAAACTGTACTCCAACTCCCCGTTTTCATCGTCCATAGACAGCATAGACCTGCGTATGTAATTATCCTGATCCTGCACGACATTAGTAAAACCATGGTGAACGACCTGATTTAACGCGTCATAGGGCCGCTCGATCTGTTCTACATACATCGTGTCAACTTCCCAGTCCCCATGTTCGTCTCTTAGCATCTTGGTTGAAAAATTAAGGTAGGATGCCGCTACAACATTGGGCATACGCTCTGCCGCACGCACAAACGCCTCGTCGCCGGCCTCATCACGCACACCAAAATAATTGATATCGAACGCCACCACAGCCGGCTCATACCCCTCCTCGAAAGCGTTGAGCAAATCTGCCGCATCCTGTCTCGTCCATTCGGCGAAAGGGCCCATCTCCTGCAGGCTTTTCTCATCAATGCCAATAATCTTGATACGATTGTCTACCGGCTTTTCCCGCATTAAAAATGCGTCCGAAAGCCAATATCCCACACTCTGGAAAGGGAGCAGTAGCGTAAAGATCCCCACCAGAATGGCGGCCAGTACGATACCGCCATACAATCTGACCCTGTTCTTTTTCATAGCTGTCTCCCTCTATGTCAAGCTCTAAAAATATCGTTTTGCAAACAAAACCGGTTACAGCTTCTCCCAAACAGGGGTCAGAGAGTCCGCACCCCTGACGATGCCATCCCACTGATTACCGCTGGCGGTTCTCCAGTAACAGAACTTATATCCCTCTTTCTGAGGTATGAGGTTGACCGTGCTGCCCTCTTTGATACAGTTGACATAAGAAGTACTGCTATATACCTCTTCAAACACGACCGGATAATACATCTTTCCGTCCACCGGGTCTTTCCACGAAGCGTAAAACTCTCTGCCGGACACGACTCTGTCCGAAGCAAAATTCCACATGCGGGTGCTTCCCCTTAAGTACCAGCCTGCAAAAACCAACCCCTCAGGCGCCTGCGTTCCGTTCCACCCCGGGCTATTTATGCTCTCCGGTTTCGTGGCAGGCTCCGTCAGCAGGGAGCCGAGATATACATTGTTTTCCGCATACCACTGCTGCCACTGATACTGTACCTGTGCAGTCTGAGCGCCCGTCTGTGCATCCACGGTCGTCTGAGCAATATAAGGCAGGTAATATACGACGTTAAACTTAAACCACGAACCGTCCCCCGGATTTTCTGTGTCGGAAGGTGTCTCCGTAGGCGGCGTCTGTGTATCCGACGGCGCCTGCGTATCCGTCGTTGGCGGCTGCGGCGACGGTTCCTGGCTGTCAGACGGTACCGGCACACTCTCGGTCGCAGGTGTCTGCGTCGACGGCGTCTGGCTGTCATTCGTCACTGGCGCCTGGCTGTCGGCCGGCTTGTTATCGTCCGGGTTTTCCGTGCTGTTTGGCTTGTTGTCGCCCGGTTTTTCCGAATCCTTCGGCTTCTTATCGTCAGGCTTTTGTGAATCTTTCGGCTTGTTATCGCTCGGTTTTTCCGAATCCTTCGGCTTCTTGTCGCCCGGCTTTTCCGTGTTGGCAGGAGCTGCCGGCGGCTGCGGCGTATAGTTGTTACCATTACTGTTGTTATTTGTACTGCTGCTGCCTGTGTTCTCTGTGGACTGGCTGGAAACCGTCTTATCGTCCCCGGAAGCCTTAGAAGCAGTCTTTGTGCCGACATTCGCGGATTTGCTCTTCTGAGAACTGCCTGTCGTCACAGTGGGCTGCTTTTTCTGCGAATCGTTGGTCTCTGACGCTGTCTCTGACTCTGTTACTTTCTCTGTCCCCTCATCGACCGCGCTCTCTTTGTTCTCTTTGGTATTGGCAGCCACTTCGTTGGTTTCCTGCTCGGAAATCCCCGACAGCTTTGCCTCACCGGCATTAATATTTCTGCCCTCCGCAGATATTTTTTCCAGACGTTCTGCCACCAGACTGTCCATCACCTCATCGGTAATCACACCGTGCTCCGTCAAAAACTGCGGGTTTTCCTTGTCTTCAAAGCTTGTATATTCTCCCTCGCCGTACAAGACCGGCTCCTGACCGTCCAGTCCGACCGATACAGCGCCGTCGTAAACCAGCACGTCAATCGACTCCTCCGCGGCATTTTTGCGCACTTCAAAAACCGTGCCGCGCACAGACATGGTCGCATTGGGTGTGTTTATATCGTAGGAACTTCCCTCCGACAAAGGATTTTGTATCTCGTTAAGTACACTGCCGCTCTCGAGTTCAATCGAGGTTTTACCCGCGCTCTCGTCTCCTTCGGCCACTACCTGCATGGCTCCGTTTGCGCCGAGCATGACATATTTATCCTTATCCAACTGCAATACCGCATAGGACTGCTCGCCCGTCGTGACTTTGTCACCGGAAACCAGGTTCATATTGACTGCGGCCGCGACGCTCTCCCCGGCTTTGCGCTCCACGCCGACAATCCCTTCCATCTCTATCACTTTAATGGAACGATAAGCGTCTGCCCCGCGCCGAAACAATAGAAACAATAACACCGCCGCCATTGCAAGCACCGCTGCCACCGCAATAAAAATGAATTTTTTGTTCTTACTCTGACTCATCTTCATGTAACGCTCCTTTTTCATAGATTTTATAATATCCTCAAATTACCATACTTTTGGATAATTATAACACAGTTCATGAAAAAGGTCTACTGATAATCGCAATCTGTTTATAGCAAATGTTTCTCCTGTTGAAAGACCATCTTAGTATTGCAATCGCGATCCGGCGTATTTAAAATTTTATTTATTACCATCGTGTTCCAGCATATTCTCTATAAATATCCCGTATCCTTTTGTGCTGTCTGAGACAAAGACATGCGTCACCGCGCCGATGATTTTTCCGTCTTGTATAATGGGACTGCCGCTCACGGCTGTGTCAATATAGGGACAACTTTTTCTTATTTTTCTTTCCCCTTGATACTGCTGTCAAAGGGTATTGTCCCGTCTATCTCATCACAGAAATTCCACTCTATGCGCAAAGAGCCTCCGGGATAGATGATGATTTTCTTCACCAGTTCCCTCATCAACCCCGGGGTCAGCTCAGCAATCTCCCGGTATTCCATGACTTTGCATCCGGCGTCCGCCTGCGCGGTATTACTTTTTGTGACAAGAGCCAGCTCCTTTTGCTCACGTTCCGCCTGAAGGAGTTCTTCGCCGAGCGTTTCCTCCTGTGCCGCAGCTTCCTGCTTTTTTACCAGAAATGCATCTTTTGTGAGCTGTCCGCTGACATACGACTCATAATACTGCATTTTTGATGCCTGTATCTTCTCCATCTGCCTGCGCAGAGTCTGGCACTGTGTCCGCAGTATCTGCTCTTTTGTTTTCGCCAAATGGCTCTCCCTCTTTATCTTTTTCATTTTTGCATCCAGCAGTTTACAGCGCATATTAATCTCACGAAGTACGATCTCTGTCAGCAGGTCTTCCCGAAAACGAACCTTTGCACATTCGGCGCCGGGATGGTATCTGTGCATGACACACATCCAGTTTTTGTTTTGTGGCTTGCCTTTTGTGAGACGGTTCCCGCAGCAGCCGCACACCAAAAAAGAGGTAAACGGATTGGGCGGCGCACAAGATCTGGATTTCTTTTTCGCCCGCACCACCAGTTTGGCTTTATAGAACATTTCACGGGTGATAAGCGCCTCATGGGTATCGGGAATTACCTGCCATAATTCTTCCGGTATCTGCTTAACCCTGTCACTGCCGACACGGATTACATGCGATTTAAAGGGCACCGTGTCCCCCGTATAGATGCGGTTGGCTAATATGTTGCGGACTGACTCAAAAGTCCAGACCGCCCTCGTCTTATAGTTTCCTCTCACCGCCGCCAGATAGACCGACGGCGTCATAACCTTTTGTTCGTTGAGCTTTCTGGCAATCTGCGTAATCGTTTTGCCTTCGGCTGCCCAGGCAAAGATTGCCCGCACGATCACAGCCGCTTCTTCGTCGACCACGATCGTATTCTTTTTGGCTCCTTTTTTATAGCCGTAGGGCGCCGTTCCGTACACATATTCTCCATTCATTTTTTTTAAATCCACGGAACTTTTGATCTTTTGCGAGAGATCTTTGCTGTACATCTGATTTAGCAGATTCTTGACCGCCAGTTCCAAGCCCCCGGTATTTTCCCCCATCCGCACGCTGTCAAATTGGTCTTGAATAGAGATAAAGCGCACGTCATAGACGGGAAATACAAATTCGATATAATGGCCGGCCTCCAGATAATTGCGGGCAAATCTCGACAGATCGCGCACAATGATCGTCCGCACCCCTCCTTCTTCCACCAGGCGCAGCAGACGCTTCATCCCTGGCCGGTTCATACTGGTACCGCTGTACCCGTCGTCCACGATTTCCTCAAAATCTTCATCCCCAAAGCCGTGTTCCTGCAAATACCGTCTGATACATTCCCTCTGGGAAGTGATACTGCAGCTCTCCTCAATGGCCCCCTGCTCGCTGTCGCCGTCCTCCTTGGAAAGCCGCAGATAATAAATATCCCGTTTAGAAACTGACATCTTGGTTCGCCTCGATTCGTTCAAGATATTCCGATATTGGCCGATACGGATCGTCATAATTGAGCATGATCCGTATCCCGCGGTCTTTGGAAATCTCAATCCGCTCCACCAGCAATTCCAAAAGCCCTCGATCAATAGTCGGAAGCTTCTGGTACCGTTTGACCGCGTCGAGCCATTTACGGGTGACGCTGAGCGCGGCATCTTTCGCCCTCAAATCAGACAGCGCCCTCGTTTCCTCCTGTAACAGCTCATCATATTTTTTTGCATACTGCCCTTTCATATATTCATACTCTTTGCGGTCAATGACTCTTTGCGCAAGGTCCGTCAAAAGCTGCTCCATCCTGGATTCCATATGCTTTCGCTTTGTGGAAACACTGGCATAGCGACTCTTTGCCTCACTCTGGTAAAGAACCGCCCCCGGATAACCATCAAGGCTCCCTGCAAGCTGCCCGATCTCTACCGCTGCCATCACCTGCTGGTTTAGCGTGTCCGTCAATGCCTGCATCAATGTTTCCTGCCTGATAGAATGGCTGACACAGCGCGCATGGGCCGAATACCGGTACCCGTTACAATCATAGTAGATGCGGCTTGGCGTCTTCGCGCCCGGCCTGGCACAGCCTTTTGCGGCGCTCATGGGGCTATTGCAATCCGCACAAAACACCATGCCGCGCAGCAAGTCCCGGTAATCCTCACCGCACGCTGTCCTTCGTTTATAGTTGTCTCTGCGCTGCGATTCCTCCCGGTTGACCTGCTGCACCTTTTCATACAATGCAACCGCTACAATGGGTGGATGCGCCCGTTCAATCACACTCCACTCTTCCTCACTCCGCTTCTTTTTCTCCTGACCGACTTTATCGCGTTTTAGTTTGCCATGTACCCGGTTTCCGATATAAACCTGGTCAGAACAGATTTTGCGGATGGTCCCGCGCACCCAGATTGCATTTTCATACGCTTTTGCTTTCGTTGCTCCCCGCAAGGACTTAAGCCTGCCCGGTGAAGGGATTTTCTGTTCGTTTAACCGGCGGGCAATGGCATGAAAACTCGCTCCATCGGCTCTTTGTTCATATATCTGCTTAACCACCGCGGCCGCCTCCCCATCTATATCGTACGTCATGCGCTGTGGATTTCTAATGTACCCGTAAGGGACACTGCCTGCCGCCGGGAGGAACTCGCCGTCCGCCATTTTTGCCGATATGCTGGAGCGTATCTTATGAGAGATATCTTTTACATAGTAGTCATTCATAACCATCTTTAAAGGCATTGTCAGCGCGGAGGCGTCTGCATTTTCGTCCGCGCTGTCATAGCTGTCGTTAATACAGATCAGCCTGACCCCCATTTCCGGCAATGTCCGCTCCACTAATTCACTGGTCTTTACAAAATGACGCCCCAGCCGGGAAATATCCTTGACGATCACACAGTTGATTCGTCCGCTCTTTAAGTCGTGAAACATCCGCATAAATCCGGGACGCTCATAGTTCATTCCAGTGTATCCGTTATCATAATAAGTGTCGACTAACTTAATTTCGGGATGTTCCTCTAAATGGTGCAGGGTAATTTTCTGTTGATTGCCGATCGAATTTTGTTCTATATCATCCCCGTCCTCGACAGAAAGGCGCCCATATTCACCGGCAAGTATCGGTGTCTCCTCTTTCTTGCCGAAGGGCGCAAAGGGATAACCCAAACGTGTTTCCCCCTCCAAAACAGCTTCTTTTAAGTCCTTTGCTCTGCTCTTTCGTGCCATCTAGCCCACCTCCGTTGCCTTTTCCTGCAAAATCTCCTGATATGCGGCGATTTCGTTGCGATAGTTAAACTCAATGCGAACACGCTTGTCCTGGTATACATAGATACGATCAATTAAGGTCACAACGGCCTCACGGGTTAGTTCCCCAATCCCCTGAAACTTTATAAACTCCATAATCCAGTTATTGTCTGCTGCGCTGCCCGACGAAATTTCTGCCCGCTTTAGCAAAAGCTTACGGATTGCCTGTTCCGTCTCTTCGATCTGCTTCGTATACTTCATACGCATCGTTTGATACTCACCCCTGTCGATGATACCTTCACATAACGCTTCATACAGTTTCATGCGAAATTCCTTGTCTCTGTCCAAATCCTGTTCTTTCTTCGCAATCATAACATCCATACGTCCTTGGCGAATCTGGTTTATGTGGTTCAAACCGATATCGGAAGCAAGTTTGTTTAACTCTACCATCGTACGAATTTGATTGGATATGGCATGTAAAATCGTTTCCTCCAGTTTTTTTTGCTCAAAACTGTGACTGCTGCACCCCTTTCCTTTTTTGTAAGTCGCACATACATAATAACAGTGTTTGCGCTCCCCCCTTGTCACAGTTCTGCGCAGTAATGAGCGTCCACAATCCGGGCAGAATAATACCCCGGCCAACGGCAACAGAAGTTCTTTCTGCGGCGGCCGTCTGGTGTCGCGCTCCATCATCTTTTGCACGACCGAAAAGATCAGCGGATCTATAATGGCCGGATGGTTATTCGCAACTACAACCCAGTCATCCTCGCTGCGCACACGCATTTTTTTGATTTTATAGTTCGGCGTTCCGCGTTTTCCCTGAATTAAGGTTCCGATATAAAGGGGATTTGTCAAAATACGGTTCAGCGTCACAACGCTCCATTTCGGCTGTGCCGCTGTCTGAAATCCGGTTTTGTAGTTCATGCCAAGGCTTTTTTTATACTCTGACGGCGGCAGTACCTGTTCACGGTTCAAATAATCCGCAATCATATTTTGACTGTATCCCTTGACTTTCAACGAAAAAATGCCCCGCACAACTTCAGCTGCATACTCATCGACTATAAGCTTATGCTTATCATCAGGAGATTTGCAGTACCCGTAGCTTGCGAAAGCACCCAAAAACTCCCCGTTACCGCGCTGAATCCGAAACTGGTTTCGCAGTTTTTTGGATAATTCGCGGCAGTAGGACTCGTTCATGATGTTTTTAATGGGAATGATGAGATCATCGCCCGCTGCGCTGCGTTCACTGTCAACATCATCGTTGATGGCGATAAAACGCACGCCAAAAGACGGGAATATCATCTCAAGATATTTTCCCGTCTCAATATACTCTCTCCCCAGTCTGGACAAGTCTTTGACGATGACACAATTAATACTTCCCGACTGAACCTTTTTAAGAACAGAACGAAAACCGGGACGATCAAAGTTCGTTCCGGAATAACCGTCATCATATGCCTCGTCCACCAGCGTAATTCCCGGATGATTCTTAAGATACGCATGGACCAGTTTACGCTGGTTTAAAATACTGTCACTGATTTTGCCGTCGCAATCGCTGCTTCTATCTTCATTTTTGTCGTCCTTAGACAAGCGATAGTACGCCATTGCCCTGTATTTTTCCAGGTCAGGAACCTGTTTGTCGATAACAGCCATAACAAACCTCCTTGCATGTTTTGCGGACATTTGTTTCCGGCAGTTCTCCCCGATGGCTGACTAAGCCATTTCATTGACCATGTGGGATACTGGCATAGCAGAACCCTTCTGCTATATTATGTTTCGTATTTCCTGTCTTGTCAATAGAGCCTTGCCAGTTACCGCAAATTGCCAAAATCCTCATCTATACTGCCCGCATATGCCGCCAAACGTTCCTGTAAGCTTACCCCGTTGTCTGCGTATCCGATTTCTACCACAACCCCGTCATCCAGGTAACAATACGGGTTTCCGATTTGTTCAACATAGGCTTTCATACGCTCCTCACAGGGCTTGGATGTGTCGATAACAACATCGCGTATATCTTTTAAAAGGGAGCGGTCCACGGCCTTGGCAGTCGCATATTCCATAAAATTTTAATATATCCTCCATATCATCGTCTCAAATAGCTGGTTGATTTCGTCAGTCATCAAACTGATTTTTTAACCGGAACTGCTTTCTATTCTGCTTGCATTATTGCCAAACGATTCCATTTTTATGCAGCGCTCTTAGATCTTTTCGTGCGATTCACCTGACGGACTGGTGGACTTCCCTGCCGCGTCCTCCGTCACCGGGACATACCCCATCTGTTTTAACATGGTGCGGTATGCCCACAGGCCGACCTCTTCGCGCTCTTGCTCCGAGAGCGTATCAAGATTGACCGCATTTCCCTGTTTGTCCTGTATAAAGTAGCGAAATGTCGGTTCCTTTGGATACTTTCCTTTCGCCATGATGTGCCCATGCTCCTCTCCCGGACTGTTGCCCTTTCCATGTATGCACTATTGTATGCGCTATCGTTTGTACCACTTGACTGCCGTCTGCGATTCTTTTGCTTTCAACCTCCGCTCGGGAAAACGCGAAAAAGCTGCCGCACGAATTTTCATTCATGCGGCAGCCTCGCTGCTTAACCCCGTTTTACTTTACCACAAATTTGCCGGGACAATAAAAATTTAAGCTATAAATACGCAAATAATAGGTTTTTCCCTTTTTTAAACTCAGTTTTTTCTTATGATGATACTTGTACCTGCCGTTTGCGGGATTGTAACTCGTGCGGTATACATGTGTCACAGTGGCGGTTTTGCTTCCTCGTTTAAACAGCAGTACGGTGCTTCCAGAGTACCTCTTGTCCTTGTCTTTATAATTGGAAATATGACCGTGAGCTTCAAAACGGTCTTTTTGAACTGTCGTGCTGATCGCCAGCGGAAGTATTGCCCCATCCGGTCCATAACCATCTACTTCACAGATGATATCGTTGAGATACATTGCCAAAAGCGCCTGTTTGGTAAGCTTTTTTTTCATTTTCAAGGTGATCTGTCCCGTCGTTGCGGACACTGAAAAGCGTTGCCCCTCTGTGATCTTTTTCTTTGCAGCAGAGACCTCTGTGGAAATTGGCAGGCAGCAGGAAAACAGCAACAAGGCTGCAAAAAATATGCATAATAACTTTTTTCTTCTCATAGCCCCCCCTTTATCACTTTGGCGTTGTACAAATCTTTTGTAATATATAAATTATATTTCCCGCACATAACAATAGCTGGACTTTTAAAGCCCAGCTATTGCCGTAAAGATATTTATGCTGATTTTCTATTCATTCTTTGGTATGACGCTTACATCATGCCCATTCCGCCTGCGCCGCCCGCTGGCATCGGAGGTACATCCTCCTTGATGTTTGCGACAACAGACTCTGTCGTCAACAATGTGGAAGCCACGGAAGTAGCGTTCTGCAATGCGGTTCTGGTAACTTTTACCGGGTCAAGAATGCCCTGTGCCACCATATCGACATATTCCTCGGTGGACGCGTTAAATCCTACGCCGTCAGCCGACTCTTTTACTTTGCTGATAATCACCGCACCCTCTAAGCCCGCATTGGCTGCGATATAGTATAATGGGGACTCGAGTGCCTTTAAGATCACTTTGGCGCCCGTCTTCTCGTCGCCGTCTAAGGTGTCAGCCAACGCTGCAACCTGCTTCATCGCATGGATATAAGCGGAACCGCCGCCCGCGATGATGCCTTCCTCCACGGCTGCACGCGTCGCATTGAGCGCGTCCTCCATGCGAAGTTTTGCCTCTTTCATCTCGGTCTCTGTCGCAGCGCCCACACGGATAACCGCAACACCGCCTGCCAGTTTCGCAAGTCTCTCCTGCAATTTCTCTTTGTCAAAATCAGAGGTCGTCTCCTCGATCTGTCCGCGAATCTGGTTGACACGGCTGGCAATGGCATCCTTGTCACCTGCGCCGTCAACGATGACGGTATTCTCTTTCTGAACTTTGACGGACTTTGCACGTCCAAGCGAAGACATCTCCACATCTTTGAGCTCTAAGCCAAGGTCAGAGCTGATAACCTGGCCGCCTGTCAGGATTGCGATATCCTCTAACATAGCCTTTCTTCTGTCGCCATAGCCCGGCGCCTTTACCGCCACCACATTAAATGTGCCGCGCAGCTTGTTTACGATCAAAGTGGTGAGCGCCTCACCCTCGATATCCTCCGCAATGATGAGAAGCCTTGCACCGCTCTGTACCACCTGCTCGAGTAAAGGCAAAATCTCCTGGATGTTGCTGATTTTTTTATCTGTAATCAGGATATACGGGTCATCTAATACTGCCTCCATTTTATCCATATCGGTGCACATATAGGCAGATACATAACCTCTGTCAAACTGCATACCTTCCACGAGGTCGAGCTCTGTCTGCATGGTTTTGGACTCTTCGATCGTGATAACGCCGTCATTGGACACTTTCTCCATAGCGTCTGCAACCATATTGCCGACTTCCTCATCGCCCGCAGAGATTGCCGCCACTTTGGCGATCTGATCTTTGCCGTTTACTTTAGCGGACATCGAAAGAATCGCTTCTACCGCTTTCTCGGTCGCCTTTTTCATACCGCGGCGGAGAATGATTGGGTTCGCGCCGGCCTCAAGATTCTTCATTCCCTCCTGAATCATTGCCTGTGCCAACACCGTAGCGGTCGTCGTACCGTCTCCGGCAACGTCATTTGTCTTGGTCGCTACTTCTTTTACGAGCTGAGCGCCCATATTCTCGAACGCGTCGCCCAGCTCGATCTCTTTTGCGATGGTCACACCGTCATTGGTAATCAGCGGAGCGCCGTAAGACTTGTCAAGCACGACATTTCTTCCTTTCGGTCCAAGTGTCACCCGCACGGTGTTCGCCAGTTTATCAACGCCGGCGCCAAGCGCCGCTCTTGCCTCTGTTCCGTATTTGATTTCCTTTGCCATATCTGTCTACCTCTTTCTTTTTATTATTTTCCTACTTCGAGCGTCCATTGGGACTATTGCTCACATTATTCGACCACTGCCAAAATATCGCTTTGTCTTACAATGATGTACTCTTCGCCGTCCAGCTTCACTTCGGTGCCCGAATATTTGGAGTAAATCACTTTCTGGCCCTCTTTGACCTGCATCACAACTTCCTTGCCGTCCACTACACCGCCCGGTCCCACAGCGATCACTTCCGCCTCCTGCGGTTTCTCCTGTGCGCTGCCCGCCAAAATAATGCCGGACTTTGTGGTTTCTTCTGCTTCACACTGCTTTAATACAACTCTGTCACTCAATGGTACTAATTTCATTCTCATTGCCTCCTGTTTTCATAATATCAGCTGTTTATTTCTCTTGTTATTAGCACTCATTCTGTTTGAGTGCTAACTGATAGTACATATAATAGGTTTTTGCCTTTGAAACTGCAACTAAATATATTCCCATATAAATGTATTTATTTCCATTTTTAATATTATTTTCTCATCAATTCTTATGTTTTCTCTTTTTTTTATATTTTCTCTTATTTAATACTTTTTTTAGAAACTACTCTTTATTATCCAAAAGAAGTTCTCCCGTCTCTCCCCGATGTTCACGCATCGCCTGTTTTACCGAGCGGCGGATTGTCTCATTTCCGCTGTTCCACAGCGACCGAAGCGCCTTGGAAAATATTTTCTGCGTCTCCTCCGGCAGCTTGCTCTGCGCCTTTATCAGCTCTTGAATCTTTTTCCACTTGCTGTTATAAAAATCATCGACCGTCCTGATATCAGCCTCCTCCAGCAAGGAAAAAATTGCGTTAATCAACTGCCTGCGCTCCTCATTGTCAAGCTGCTCGATAAAATTTTTCATGGTTTCATCCAAAAGGAGGCTTTCAAACGCCAGATGGTCCACATAACAAAAAGATGGTCCAAGCACTTCCCAGCTCATGGCATCATGCTGCCCCACACCTCTCTCCGTGCTCTTTACCACCTTGTATTTTTCCTGATGCTCCAACAACATTCCGACAATGGAGGATTCGGGCAGTATCGTGCTGATCTTGGGCAGCATCTGCTGATACTCGCCGCTCTCCACGATATCCCGGCTAAACCCCGGCCCGTCATTGCTGTAAACATGTACAATTTTCTCTTTTATCTCTGCACGGCACTTGACGGCTGCATATACCGCCAGATTGCCGCCCTTGGAATGACCGCCCACCCGCAGCGTACCTGTCTCATTTGCCGCTGCCCAGTTTAAATATTTTACCGCTTTCTTCTGGCCGGGCGTCTCGGCCAAAAATCCCATGTTAAAGTTTTCCCTCCAGCCCACAATCGTGTTATCAGTGCCGGAAAATGCCACATAAAGGCTCCCGTCAGCAAGCCGGACACAGACCACAGAAAACTGTGACTGCTCCTCATCGCTGATATCATTGACATAGGCAGACAATTTTGCTCCGCGAAAGCGCCTGCTCTCCGCCAGTTTCCGCATTAAAAACGGCGCCGATTTTGTCATCGACACATGGGAGAGAATCTCTTTTTTGGTATGCCGCTGCCAAAACAAATCGGAGGCCTCTTTCAGATAAATATCCCCCTGCTTTGGCGGGGGGACGATACCCTCGAAATCCACATAGACAAGCTGCGCCAGAATCAGGTTATCGACCTCGTTAAAACCGTCGGCCTCCATCGAAAGATCGCCGCGCCAATCCAGATAATCCATTATATTTGCCATACGAACCCCCATACTCGGATCATGTTTTACTTAATCAATCCGTAATGCCGCAGCCCATGTGCGATGCCGTCCGCGTGTATATCCGTCGTCACATATTCTGCCGCCTCTTTTGCGACTGCCGTACCGTTTCCCATCGCGATGCCATGCGAGACATAAGACAACATTTCCAGATCGTTGGCGCTGTCTCCAAAGGCATATGTATTTTCATGCGAGATATGAAGCAGACTGCATACTTTTTCGATTCCGGTCGCTTTGGAATATCCGTGAGGATTGATCTCTATGATATCGTCCTCATGGATAATCACATCATAAGCTTCTCCCAAATCTCTCTGAAACAGCTCCACATCCGCCCCCTTTAGGGCGGCGCTCAATTTATTAATCACTATCCTGGACATGTCAGTCCCAATCTCCGCCACCTGCTCTTTGAGTTCTTTCCGCAGATAGATCACATACGGGTCATCCAAAAATTCCTCCGGATTGACATAGATATATTCCGGCCCCTCGAGTACCGCAGGGATGTTGTGGGCGCTTAACGCCCGCAAGACGTGTGTCACCTGCTCTTGGGAGAGGAGCTGCTCAAAGATGCTCTCCCCCCGGTATTCGATGCTGGTGCCGCAGGCGGCAATGATTCCGTCAAATCCGATATCGAGCAGATGTCTGCTCTTGATATTGGCACGGCTCCTGCCGCTGCACAAAAAAGCATAGCTGCCGCCCGCCTGCAATTCTTTGATGGCCGCGATCGTGCTCTTAGGTATCTGCATATTTTCATCCCACAGCGTACCGTCGATATCAAAAAAAACGATCTTTTGCATAGAATCAGCGTCCCCTTTTTTCACTCTATTATAGCTGTGTGCATAAATGTAATAGTTCAGCCTTCGGCTTCCCTGTTACGGAATCCGCTCCATTTAAAGTTTGCCTGCGGCATAGGAGCGGAATCTTGTACATTCGGCACTACTAGCCGCTAACTGCGCAGCAAGTGCGCAGTTGCAGGCTGAATAGTAACCACAAATTACCATTTTATGCGCGGTGCATGGAAAAACTATCCATATCATAATACTCCAAGTTCTGATGTATTCCCCTGTCATCTGCCTGCGCAATCAAGGTATCGCGATCTTTTTTAGCCGCCATCTGATCGCTGAAGGAACTCGGACCGCCGACGCAACCGCCCTCGCAAGCCATGCCTTCTATAAAGTCTTCCGGCAGTCTTGCCGCCTTGAGTAAAAGCAGCGCTTTCTTGCAGTCTGCCGCACCGTTCGCCCGGCAGACAGTCGCAGCGATCTCGTCGTCGGATTCTTTTAAGCTCTGAAGCACTGCCGCCGTGACACCGCCGGAATTGGCAAACCGCTTGCCAAATACGGAGGCCGTCTGTTCTTTGGTCTCACAGGGTTTAAGCTCCACTCCTTTCGCGCGCATCATGGCACGGATTTCGCTGTATGTCAACACATAATCTGCGTTGCCCTCGATATTTTGGTCGACAATTTCTGACTTCTTAGCCAGGCAAGGTCCGATAAACACCGTGATCGCCGTTGGGTCTTTCGCCTTAATCAGACGGGAAACCGCACACATCGGGGAAACAGTCGTCGAAACACACTCCGCCAGCTCCGGGTAGTGCAGATTTACCATATTGACAAACGCCGGACAACAGGAGGTTACCTTTTTGTTTCCTTCCCGGTATGCTTCCGCCCACTCTTCGGCCTCATAAGCCGCCGTCATATCGCCGCCAAGTCCCACGTCATAAAAATCGGTGAAGCCCATCTCCGTCATGGCCACGCGCCAGCTCGCCATCGTGATATCCGCGCCGAACTGCCCCTCCGTCGCCGGAGCCACCATAACATAGACATTGCGGTCCGATTTCAATGCCTCTACGACAGGAACGATGTAAGTTTTAGAGCCGATCGCGCCGAACGGACAGCTGTGAATACACTTGCCGCAGCGGATACACTTCTTTTTATCGATGACAGAGATACCATTTTCATCATAGGTCAGCGCATTGACCGGACAGCTGAATTTGCACGGCCTCTTTAAATGCGCGATGGCATTATAGGGACAGGCCTGCGCACATTTGCCGCACTCTTTACATTTCTGCGGGTCGATGTGAGAGCGTTCTCTGCCCGACTCGATGGCGCCGAACTTGCAGGCATTGATACAGGCTTTTCCCAGACAGTTCTGGCAATTTTCCGTCACAGTATAACTGGAAATCGGACAGTCCTCGCAGGCGGAACTAATCACCTGAATCACATTGCCGTCGTCCACGGGACCCGGCGCTTTTCCTTCCGCCAGCCGGACTCTCTGCCGGATAATCTCTCTCTCTTTATAGATACAGCAGCGAAACTGCGGCTTTGGTCCCGGAATCAGCTCGATCGCGATATGATCACGCTTTTCCTCCAGCTCTCCCGCAAATGCCAGTTTTGCCACCTCGTACAGTACTTCATGTTTGATACGAATCACATTCTCATCAGCATACATAGGCTTTTACCTCATTCTTTCCGTTGTTGAAATATTCGGTGTCTTCGTAGTTACGTCTTGCAGTGAAACGATTGACCAGCTCAAAAATATTATATAGTATCTTAGGGGAATTGCAAGCACCCCCGTTGTTTTTCTTCAGGAACATGTCACCGGATGGGAATCACCTCGCCCAGCCGGAACGAATAGAGCAATCTCTCTTTCACCGCAAGCTTCGGCCTTCCCTCCTTACCAAAAATGCGCTCCAGCGCCTCACCGTACAAGCGCAGCTGCGCCTCATAGCGGTCAATCAGCTGCGCGGCGCTCTCCACCCGGTCTGTCTTATAGTCAAGGACCACCAGTCCGTCCTCCTCCTCCCAAAAAACATCAATAATTCCCTGTATCAATGTAAGATCGGCAGAAGTCTGTTCTGTCTCCTCCACACCGGCAAAGCCAAATGTTTCCAGTTCATCGGCCGTAAATCCCATGATAAAAGGCTTTTCACGGTGCAAAAGGCCCGCGCGCTCTGCCTTTTTCATCCGCTCTCCCAACTCTGAGCGCACAATTTTTTCTACCGCAGAAACATTTACCAGCGCGCACATCTCTTCCGTGAGCAGACCATGCGCAACCTGCCATTCGATCTGTTCTGCGGCAGGCTGTTCCCCGGCAAAATGATAACACTCCATCACGCGGTGCATCGCAGTACCCCGCAGCGCCCCCTGATTGAGAAACGTCTGCTCCTCTTCCATGGTGCGGGCAAAAGCGGGCACATACGGAATCATCTCCTCTTTTAAAAACAGCGGCAGGGCATCTTCTTCCTCGTCCAAAAGCTTCTCGCGCATGACGCGGTGCTTTAATTCAGAGACCGAATATTTGTTTGCCCTTCCAATCTCGGATGCATAAGGGTACGAAAAAGCAAAACGCTCGTCAAACCAGGCCTGCTCCTCCCCGGACACAGACAGGATGATGTTTTGACATTCCTCTTTGGAGCACGCAGTCTCTACCTGTTTGGCGACCTCCTCCGTCACCAGCTCTGCGGCGCTCACGAAACGAACCGGGTATTTCCCGCTCTCTTTTTGCAGCGCGGGCAGCAGCCAGTCTAAATACCCCGCGGCGCTCTCGCGCTCTAGATAAGAGAGCTCTCCTTGGATAGAAGATGATGTAAGTTCCTCCCTCGCTCCCTTTCTATTTCCAGTCAAAATCAGCTTTTCTTTGGCACGGGTGAACGCCACATAGAGAATACGAAGCTCTTCCCCCAGATTTTCCAAGTCGATCTGTTTTGCAATCGCCTTTTTAAGGATTGTGGGTGAAAGCAGACGCCTTTTTCCGTCTATACAGTCAAGTCCCATGCCAAGCTCGGGATGAAGCACCATGCGGCTTCTTACATCCTGTTTATTAAACTGTTTGCCCAGGCAGGAGACGAATACGACCGGAAATTCCAGCCCCTTGCTTTTATGGATGCTCATAATGCGCACCACATTCTCGTTCTCACCGACCATATCGGCCTCGCCGAAATCTACCTCATAGCGCCGCAGCTGATCAATATAGCGCACAAAATGAAACAGCCCCTTATAGCTGGTGGCCTCATAGGCGATCGCCCGCTCCACAAGCATCAAAAGATTGGCCCGTCTGCGTTCCCCGGCCGGCATCGCAGCCGCATAGTTGCCGTATCCCGTTTCCTTAAGCAAAAGCTCGATCAACAGATGTATCGGGGTATCAGGCACCATTTTACGCCATCGCGCAAGCGACGCATCAAATTGGCACAACTTGTCCTCATAAGTTTCCCACTGCTCGTTCGACCGTGGCTTTGCGCCGTCATCCCGCTCTGTCGTCTCACGGTGCGCCCGCCGCAGCTCCTTGCATTTTTCCAGGACGCAAACATGAAACGGCTCATCCGGCAAAAACAGCCGAAGCCTTCCCAGCTCCTCCTCGCTCAGTCCCACGATCGGCGATTTTAGCACGGCCGCCAGCGGTATATCCTGCCTGGGATTATCGAGTACCCGAAGCAGAGCGAGCACCGTCTGCACCTCCACTGCCGAAAAGTAACCGGTCTGGGAGACAGTGTGGGCTGGGATGCCGTCACCGTTTAGGACTTTTGCAAAAGCATCCGCCGTGCCGCTTAAGCTGCGCAGTAAGATGACAATATCACTGTAGCGGACCGGCCGCAGCTCACCGGTCGCATGATCAGTCACAAGCTGCGAAGTCATCAGTCTTTGTATTCTGGCGGAAATCAACTTCGCTTCCAGATAGCGCTTATCCGTAAACGTTCCGTCATCCATTAACTCCTCGCCGTCTAGTATCTCCTCGCCATCATCCACCAGCAAAAGCTCCGGCAAAAACATATCACTGGCATCCTCTCCTTCCTCTGTGACTTCCCGGTAATCGGCGCCCGCATAGAGAGCGGCTCTCTCATCATAACACACATTGCCGATATCCTTTTTCATGATCTGAAAGAAAATGTCGTTGACAAAGGATAGTAACTGGGGACGGCTGCGGAAATTTTTGAACAGATCGATGCGCACACAGCCGCTGTCTTTTTCTTGCTCTGCCCGTGGATAGCTGTCATATTTCTCCATGAAAAGCTCAGGTCTCGCCAGCCGGAAACGGTAGATACTCTGTTTTACGTCGCCCACCATAAAGATATTGTGTAAGCCGCGGCTCTCCTCGGAGACGGCGCGAAGTATCGTCTCCTGCACATAATTGCTGTCCTGATACTCGTCGATCATAATTTCCTCAAAGGTATCGCAAAACTCCTCCGCGGCCGGCCGCACCTTTCCAGTCTCACCGTCGACTAGTATCTCCAGCGCAAAATGCTCAAGATCTGAAAAATCAACGATGTTCTTGCGCCGCTTTTCCGCCGCAAACGCGTCATAAAATTCATTTGTCAGGCGCACCAGCTCCCCTGCGGCCGGCGCCGTCTTCTGCATCATCTCCATCATCTGTTCCGTGGAACAATAAAAATACTGGGCATTTATTTTCTTTGCCGCATCTTTCGCCTGGCTGCGCATGGTTTTCGCCAGCTCGAGCTTTTCCTTATCTCCCGCAAAACCGCGGCTTGAGGGAAGCCTTGCAAATGTAAACGAGGAAAATGCCGTCTTTAGCTCCGCAAATGTCGTACACTGCACCGCCCGCTGATACTGCCCTGCCTCCTCCTCAAACAGCGTTTCGTACATAGAGGGGCCGTCGTCGGCGCGCGCAAGCGCTAACGCCCGCTGCATCAAATGCTCCATATCCAAGGCCGCAGAGCGGATGCTCTCTATGAGCGGGCCAATCCAGGAGACATTCAAAAGCCCGCTCTCCTCCGCAGTCTCATATCCCCTGACACACTCCGCAAGCCATGCTTTCGGCCACGGATAGCTGCGGCAAAATTCATAGAGCTGCAAAATCATATCACATAACCCCGCATCACTCCTGCCGCCCGAATAACCCTCGGCAAAGGCGACAAAGACTTCGTCGGCCGCCTCATAATTGCGCTCTAACACGCGCTCTAATACATCCTGCCGCAAAAGCTTTAACTCTCCCTCATCCCCGATACGAAAATTGGGTTCGAGATCAATCTCGTGAAAATGATTGCGAATCACATAGAGGCAAAAACTGTCGATCGTGGTGATCTGGGCGTTGTGCAGCAGTGTTGTCTGCTTTAACAAATGTTCACTGGCCGTCTCGTCTAATTTCCTTTCGATGGCAGCCGCTATGCGCTCTCGCATCTCCGCAGCGGCAGCGTTGGTGAACGTGACAATCAGCAGGCGGTCGATATCCACCGGATGTTTCTCATCACTTATCATCTGTATAATCCGCTCGACCAGCACCGCCGTCTTACCGGACCCTGCCGCAGCTGACACTAAAATGTTCTTTTTGCGCGCATCAATGACCTGCTGCTGCTCCTTTGTCCACCTCACTGCCATCCGTCTTTTTTCTCCTCATTGCATCTAATATCTCATCTTCTTTGGCAAAATGTTCTAATCTCCTAAAATCATACCCCGCGTCTCTCCTGTCAAAACCGCATACCATGTGATAAGGACAGTAATCGCAGCCCGTCTTATCCGCCAGCAAAAACGGATGAACTGAAACATCGCCCGCTAAAATTTTTTGCCCGCTCTCGACCAACACCCCGTTGACATAATCAGAAATCATCTGAAAATCTCCGGTGCTGAGCGTCTTGGATGCGGCTTTTAAAGAGCCGTCTGTCTTTATCCCCACGGGGATGACGGCGGAATTGCCGCTAAATTCTGCATCCATGGCGCGGTAGATCTGTTCTTCTTCATTGACCATTCCGTTTAATTTTAACTTTTCCAAGATCGCCTGCCTGATCTGTTCCTCGGACTCTGCGCCGCTGCCCTCGACCATGGGATTTGTCACATGATAATAAAAAATGCCCGCGGGCTCTATCTGCTTTCCGGGGAATTTTTTTGCCTCCAGCTCCATGGCAGCATTCAAATAGACAATCAGCTGCAATTGCAGCCCATGATATAGATTTAAAAGAGAAAAGCTGGTGTTTCCTGATTTGTAATCGATCACTTTTACATAGACCCGGTCCCCGTCCTCGCAGGTGTCAATGCGGTCAATTCTTCCCTGCAGCTGCATTTTTTCATCCTCTCCGAGATGGAATCGAATCGCCGAAAGTTCACTGACTCTGGAAAAAGAGATCTCAAATTCACTCGGCACAAATTTCCCTTTTCTGATCTGCGTAATCAGCGCCCATACCGCCTGCTGCAGCGTGCCCTTCATGCGAAAAAGAAGGAACCGGTTTCTCGCCTCCTCAAATGTCTGCGCGCGCTCTGCCCCAAGTATCGTCTCCTCCATGCACTCCTCCACCCACTGCCTTTGTATCTGCTCCGGGATGGAAAACCAGGTATACTCTGACTGCCCTAACCTGTTTGCAAAACGCTCCAATACTTCATGATAGATATTGCCCATATCCACACTGGCAAAGCCAAAGATCTCCCTGTCTTTTAAGTGCAGGCCGTAATCCAGATAATGGGCGAAAGCGCACGCCGCGAAGCGCTCCAGCCTTGTGACGCTGTTTTCCAGCACCCGGCCGTAAAGCGCGCGCGCCACCGCGCGGCTTATGGGCTCGCCTGTGTAAACATCATAGGCCGCCGAAAGCAGCCGCCTTGCCTCTTTTGCATACGCTTCCTTTGAAAAATACCAGCGCCCAAGCGCCGCCCAAGCGCCGGTATAATCTTTGTTCTGCAAACCTTCAATATAAAACCGCAGCGCGTTTTGGGGCGTCAGCACATCTAAGATGGTCTCCCGCTCCTCTAACTGCTCTGTCACAAGCGCAGGAAACAGCTTTTGCAGCACGCCGACTAAGTAAGAACAGCGCAGCACCTTGC
>CAJTYI010000026.1 GCA_910584215.1 uncultured Roseburia sp.
TTCGATACACAGTGACGGAGAGGGCACCGTCCTGGTGACAGAGCGCTGTCTGCTCAGCAGAGGCAGAAATCCGCAGATGACAAAAGCAGAAATAGAATCAAGATTAAAGGAATATCTTGGCGCCCGCAAAGTGTTGTGGCTTCCTTTTGGCATATATGGAGATGAGACCAATGAGCATGTAGATAACGTGTGTGCCTTTATACGGCCTGCAGAGGTGGTTCTCGCGTGGACAGACGATGAGGACGATCCGCAATATGCCATGTCGGCGGCGGATCTGGCCTATCTGGAACGTGAAACGGATGCCAGGGGAAGACGGATTACGGTTCATAAGCTGCCGATTCCCAGGCATCCGGTCTGCGTGCAGGAAAAAGATTTGCACGGATACTCGTTTGAAGCGGGGGAGGATAGGCGGGAAGAGGGCGAGCGGCTGGCGGCCTCCTATGTCAATTTCTATTTTTCCAATGATGCGGTGGTGATGCCCGTCTTCGGTGAAGAAAACGAGGAGAGTGACAGGAGGGCGCTTGCAGTGATGCAGAGATTAAATCCGGGGCGGAGCGTGATACCTATTTTTGCCCGTGATATCCTGGTCGGCGGCGGAAATATCCATTGCATCACACAACAGATACCCGTGTGAACGGCTGGTAAATCTTAATCAATTATGCGGATGCAGAGAATGTGGCATGGCATCTGGAGATAAATACACAGAGAGGAGAGAGAGGATGCGAAATGTGAAGCTGGCAGTTGTTCAGATGCGCTGCAGTACTAAGATCAGCGAAAACTTAGAGAATGCCGAACAAAAGATTCGGCTGGCGGCAAAGGAGGGGGCAAAGATTATCTTGCTGCCGGAACTGTTTGAGCGGCAGTATTTTTGCCAGGAGCGTCGGTATGATTATTATCATTTTGCAAAGCCGGTCAGGGAAAACGATGCGGTGCAGATGGGAGTGAGACTGGCGAAGGAACTTGAAGTTGTGCTGCCGATCAGTTTTTATGAGCGGGATGTCAATCAATTATACAATTCGGTTGCCTGCATCGATGCGGACGGCAGTCTCATCGGTGTGTACCGTAAGACACACATACCGGATGATCATTATTATCAGGAAAAGTTTTATTTTACGCCCGGAGATACTGGATTTCGCGTGTTTGAGACGAGATATGCCACAGTTGGCGTTGGCATTTGCTGGGATCAATGGTTTCCAGAGACGGCGCGCGCGATGGCGCTTAAGGGAGCCGAGCTTTTGTTATATCCGACTGCAATCGGTTCTGAGCCGATCTTAGCTTGCGACAGTATGCCCCATTGGAGAAGATGTATGCAGGGACATGCCGCATGTAATTTGATTCCGGTTGCCGCGGCAAACCGCATCGGAGAAGAGTGTGTAAAACCTTCCGAGGAAAACGGCGGACAGAGTTCTGCGCTGCTGTTTTACGGTTCCTCGTTTCTCACCGATGCGACAGGGGAGCTGGTAAAGAGCGCCTCCAGAGATCAGGAAGAAATTCTCGTACAGGAATACGACTTGGACGATCTGGATGCAAAGCGGCTGGAATGGGGATTGTTTCGCGACAGGAGGCCGGGAACTTATCGGTTGTTAGCCGGGATGGAGTGCGATTAAAATAATTCAAAAAATCGAGTGGGGAAGATTTTCCCCCTACTCGCCGCGCGGGGCGCGCGTTGCATAAGCAACAATTTCATCTGTGCGCCCCTGTGCATAAAAAATTCACGCGTGACATCAGGTCACGCGTGAAAAAGTTCTAAGTATCATATCTGTTTCTTCTATACCATGTTGATGTTATTTACGAAGTGATATCGTTGTTGATTCCCTGCTGGATTGTGACCTCAAACTGCTTTTGTCCGGCTGTGTCCTGCTGCAAAGTCTCCGGCGAAGCGGTATCTTCGGGTTCCTCGTCTTTGTCTGAATCGATGGCAGTAATCAAATCCCGCAGTTTGGCGAGACTGATATTCTGCGATGCGAGGTAGCTTTCGATCGCGGCGTTTGCCCTGTCGCGGTCGTCACCGGTCAGGGCGGACAGCGCGTCAAGACTTGATGTATCTGCCGCGGGAGCGCTGTATGTATTGGCGGGAGTGCCAGCGGAAGTGCTGCCGGAAGCAGTATAGGTGTTCGTGTTATCGGCGCCGCCGGTGTAGGAGGGTACGGTAATCTCCGTGTCCATGTAGCCGAGTATCTTTTGAACATAGGCCTGCGTCTCAGCGTAAGGCGGGATGCCTCCGTACTGGTCGACTGCGCCGCTGCCTGCGTTGTAGGCTGCGAGAGCTAAGGAGACGTTGCCCTGGTATTTTTGAAGATGCTGCGCCATCAAGCTTGCCCCGCCCATAATGTTTTCCCGTGCGTCAAAAGCGTTCGTTACGCCCAAGGCGGAGGCGGTGGCCGGCATCAGCTGCATGATGCCCATTGCGCCCGCGCTGCTGACCGCAGCCGGATTAAAATTGGACTCTGCCTTGGCCATACAGATCAATAATTTTTCTGAGACGCCGTAAGTGGCGGAAGCTTCCGTGAAAACCTCAGCCAGATTTTCGGGGCAAACGACAGAAGTTGGCGTGCTGTCTGCCGCAGCGGCGGTATTTTCCAGCACGGATGCAAAATCATTGTTCTGCGCTTTTGCTGCTTCCTCTGCCGCCTTTTCTGCGGCGATGCGTGCCGCTTCGGCGCGCGCGGCCGCTCTGGCCTCGGCGTGCTGGTTGACCCGATCGACAAAATCCTGATTCAGATAGTTTAAAATCGTAACGTCCATCAAAGACACCTTCCTACAAAAAAATATTTCATGAAAAAACAGGGTAGCATTATCGGTACATTTGCGTTAAAATAGTAGCGTGTCCACACAAGGACACAACATATAGATAAATTATAACATATGTAAAGGGACTAGAAAAGAGAAAAATGAAAACTTATGCAAAAGTTTTTACCAAGGCGTTTCCCTATACCATACCGGTATTGTCGGGTTACCTGTTTATCGGCATGGCCTTTGGGGTGATGATTGAGGAAAAGGGATATAATTTTTTGTGGGCGATGCTCATGAGCCTGCTGTGCTATGCGGGGAGCGGCCAGTATCTGGCGGTCAATTTTTTTGTGCCGGGAATCAGCCTTATGCATGTGATATTTATGGAGTTTATGATCAATATCCGCCATATTTTTTACGGCCTGTCTCTGCTCGAGCGTTTTGCGGCAATGGGAAAAAAGAAGCTCTACATGATCTTTTCTTTGACGGATGAGACATATTCTTTGTTTTTTATCACGAAGGTGCCCGAAGGTGTGAAAGAAGAGCAGTTTCTGTTTGCGATCGCCGTGCTCGATCAGGCATATTGGATTATCGGTTCAGGTATCGGGGCGCTTTTGGGGTCCGCGATTCCGTTTGACGCCAAGGGGATTGATTTTGCCATGACGGCTCTGTTTCTCGTGATCATGGTGGAGCAGTTTTTTGAGAAAAAGAACCGTCCCTGCCTGTTGATCGGCCTGGTCTGCGGGCTTGTTTGTCTTTTGCTGTTCGGTGCAAAAAATTTTATACTTCCCACAATGATAGGTATTATGTTATTATTGATTCCGGGCAGAAAAATACTTGATCAAAACGAGGAGGAAATGGATGATGCCGGTTAGTGCCTTACGTTCCATAGTAATTATTTTGGCGGTGGCGGGAACGATATTTTTAACCAGGGCCATCCCGTTTGTTTTTTTCCCGAAAGGCAAAGAGATACCGCCGCTGATCTCTTATCTGGGCAGGGTGCTGCCGCCTGCGGTAATCGGCATGTTGATTATCTATTGTTTGCGGTCCGTTAAGCTTACGAGTTTCCCGTTTGGAATCCCGGAGGCCATCTCGGCAGCGGTAGTCGTTCTGCTGCATGTCTGGAAGCGGAACAATCTGCTCAGCATCGGCGCGGGCACCGTTTTATATATGTTTTTGGTACAGGTAGTATTTTAAAGTGGATATAATAAATCATGTTTGATTATGATATTGCCGGATGCAGGCGCAGATGATATTTGACTCATCGGTCAGACAGGGCAATAATAAACGATACAAAATCAGAGAAAGGTATGGTTATCATATGAAAAAAACACCGTTTGTAACAAAGGAACAGTTGGAAGAGATCGCAAAGGCGTACCCGACCCCGTTTCACCTCTATGATGAAAAGGGCATTCGCGAAAATGCGAAAGCGGTCCGGGAGGCATTTGCGTGGAACAAGGGATTCCGCGAGTATTTTGCGGTCAAGGCCACGCCGAATCCGTTTCTGTTAGAGATCTTAAAGGAGTATGACTGTGGATGTGACTGCTCGTCTTTGACTGAGCTTATGCTGGCGGATGCATTGCATTTTGACGGTGAGCATATCATGTTTTCCTCCAACGATACGCCGGCGGAGGAGTTTGCCTTTGCCAACGAGCTGGGCGCGATCATCAATCTGGATGATTTTACGCATATTGATTTTTTGGAGCAGGTTATCGGTGGGATTCCCGAGACGATCAGCTGCCGCTATAATCCCGGCGGTGTTTTTCAGATGAGCAACGGCATTATGGACAACCCCGGCGATGCAAAGTACGGTTTTACACATGATCAGCTGGTGGAGGGATTTCAGATCTTAAAGGAAAAGGGAGCCAAATATTTTGGCATCCACGCATTTTTGGCGAGCAATACGGTCACCAACGAGTATTACCCAAAGCTGGCAAGACAACTGTTTGAGCTGGTAGTAGAGCTAAAGGAAAAGACCGGTTGTGACATTCGCTTTATCAACCTCTCAGGCGGCGTGGGTGTCGCCTATTCGCCGGAGCAGACGCCAAATGATATCTACGCTATCGGCGCCGGGGTTAAGGAGGCGTTTGATGAGATTTTAGTGCCCGCGGGTCTGAAAGATGTGGCGATCTACACCGAAATGGGACGGTTTATGATGGCTCCCTACGGCGCGCTGGTGACGAGAGCGATTCATGAGAAGCACACTTATAAAGAATATATCGGTGTCGACGCCTGCGCGGTCAATCTGATGCGCCCGGCGATTTACGGCGCGTACCACCATATCACGGTGATGGGCAAAGAGGACGCGCCCTGTGACCACACCTATGACGTGGTCGGTTCTCTGTGTGAAAACTGTGATAAATTTGCGGTTGACCGTATGCTGCCGGAGATTGACAAAGGTGATCTCTTGTTTATCCACGATACCGGCGCACATGGATTTTCCATGGGCTACAATTATAATGGAAAGCTTCGCTCCGCGGAAATCTTGTTGCAGGAGGACGGCAGTGCGCGTCTGATTCGCCGTGCGGAGACGCCGGATGATTATTTTCGCACGTTTGACTGCTTTGATATTTTAAAAGATATGAAGCATCCGCAAAAATAGGGGATGGTTGCCGTGTGGGCAGAAATGGACAGGTTATGAGTGTCGATGAGGTGAGGTTTGAACTGGCAAAAGAGCGTATCATCGGGAAAAATCGCGAGAGACAGGGCATAGGCACACTGTCGGAAAAGACGGTACACGCCGTGTTGAAGCACTATTACGCTCCCGATACCGATATGCATGAGATCCCGGTTGAGGGATATGTGGCGGATATATACACCGGGTCTGAAATTATAGAAATTCAGACCCGGTCTTTTAACGCTATGCGAAAAAAACTGGCGGCGTTTTTGCCGCTGTATCCTGTGACGGTGGTTTATCCGATTCCGCATACGAAATGGCTTAGCTGGATTGACGAGACGTCCGGGGAGACTTCCGCGAAGCGCAAATCGCCGAAGCGCGGCAGTCCCTACCATGCGTTTGCGGAATTGTATAAGATACGGCCGTTTTTGAACCATCCCCATATGAAGTTCCGCTTTGCGCTGATTGATATGGAAGAATACCGTCTGTTAAACGGATGGAGCCATGATAAAAAGAGAGGCAGTGAGCGCTATGACCGCATCCCGCTCTCTTTTGTGGAGGAGTTTGCCGTCGACCGCAGAGAGGATTATATGCAGTTTGTTCCCTATGATCTGCCCGAACCGTTTACCGCGAAAGATTTTGCCGGGAGTGCGAAAATATCGGTCGATTTGGCGCGCACGGTTCTGTTGTTGTTGTATGAACTTGAGATTGTCGATCGCCCCGGCAAGCTGGGCCGGCAGTATCTCTATCGGATTCGAGACCTGTAGTTGACAGAGGAATAGCCACAAAAGAATAATTTGCGTTTGCAGGCGGGCTCCATCGTATCAATGGTACGCCTTGCCTGGCTGTAACGGTTGCGGTTGGTGCGGATCACATAAAACTTCCGCGCACCGCGGTATTTTTCCCGCTGGAAAAAGGGAATTTTCACCCAGTCCCTGGAAAAGGGAATCTGATTTTCGATCAATAATTCTGCCGCCCGCTTGCTAATCAACTGATTGGTGGTGCGGCAGACTTCTACATCTTTATCTATTTTTTTGATATCTCCCAATATTTTTGCTGTTGCCATAGTGTAAAACCTTTCTTGTGTAAAAAGACTATAGCTGCTGCCAAGGTATAGAACGTTTCTCGTGTACATAGACTATAGTTGTTGCCATCGCAATATACTTTTCTAATGATCGCAAAAAGCGAATGGTTTTATCTGATGATGATATGCAGATGTTTTCCAAGACCGTCCGCCAGTTTTACAAGAAAATCGAGGCTGGGGTTATAGTTTCCGCGCTCAAAACGCGAAATATTGGACTTCTTTGTGCCGACGCGGGTTGCGAGCGCTTCCTGTGTCACATTGGCGTCCTGGCGCGCTGCCTTTAGCTGTTTGGCGACGTCTTTTCTGGCGGTGATGTTGGATGCGGTGGGATGCGCATCTGTGCCTGAGCCGGCCTGGTTGTGTCCTTTAACGTGTGTCATATTCTTCCCCATTTCTGCATTGTGCGCTCTGACTGCGCGCCATGAGTTTGTGTAAGCTTTATTTGTCTTCTTTGCATGTTTTCTTCACTCAGAAAGTCAATATCGTGCAAATTACAGTCTAAAAGTTATCATATATGATAACTTAAGTCAAGACTAATTTTGCAAACACACGTTGCAGGATGAGGAAAATAGTGGTATAGTTAATGAAATTATGACAAATGGAGGCAAAAGATATGACATATTTTGAATTAGTAGATGCAGTGAGAGCGGCCTATGCGGGTGCCGATGCGAGTAATATCAAAGAACACGTTGCGTTTCAGTTTAATGTGACGGGAGAGGCCGAGGGTGCTTTTTACCTGGAGATCAAGGACGGCAAAGTTTTTGTGGAGCCATACGATTATCACGACAGAGACGTATTGTTTACGACGACGGCGGAGACACTGTTAAAGATCGGCAGGGGAGAATTAGATCCGATGTGGGCATATACGACCAGAAAGCTGCGTGCGGAGGGAAATCTGGGCAAGGCGCTGCTGCTCAAAGAGATCACGCCCAAACGTGCGTCCGCAATGACAGACGGCGGGGAGGCGGCAGAGACAGCCGTAAACGGTGAAGCAAACAAATCGATGGAGACAGCAGAACCGTGCGAAGCGGCAGAGACAGCCGCAAACGGTGAAGTAATCGCATCGACAGAGACAGCCGCAAACGGTGAAGCGGAGGAGACAGCCGCAGACGGTGAAGCAAATGAAACGACAGAGACAGCAGAACCGTGCGAAGCGGAGGAGACAGCCGCAAACGGTGAAGCGGAACAATCGGCAGAGGACATGGATGAGCAGGCAGTCAATGAGGAGGATGCTGCGGCAGGGGACGGGGACGTGCCCGCGGCTCTGACTTCCGGCAGTGCGAGTGACAGGGCAGTCACAGGTAAAAAACGGCAGAACAGGAAGTCAAAGAAAAAGAGAAGATAGGACAGGCATCCCAAATAAAAGAGTCAATTGACAGAGCTGTTACATGGAAGTTTCGTGGACAGCTCTTTTTAACTCATTATTAAGGAGGAATAAAGAAAATGCTTCGTTTTTTATATTTGTTTGGGCCTGGTGCGGTGGCCTGGCTGGTGCAAAAATGGTTTTCTTCGGATGAGGAGAACTCTTCTAGGCTATCGCCGCTGTTGGAGGTTTTGGCGTATACCGTGTTGATTACAGAGGTGACGGTAGTCTCACTGCTTCCGCTTGACAGAGTCAAGCTGGCGACGGCGAAAGATGGAGGACTGATTGTCAATTACGGCACGACAGCGTTGGCATTGTCTATGCTGCTTGCCTTATTCCTGGGCATCGTGGGCGCAAACATAAGGGGATGGGGCTTAAAACGATTTAGAAAGTTTGTGATGATTTCTGGCGCGATAGCGCTGGCCTGCGGAGGGGCGCTTCTGATCTTTTGGCGTACAAGCGGGCCGGGAGTCACCGCGCAGGTCAGTACCAAACCGTTAAAGATCAACAATGAATTTTATGATGCAACGGTGCCTTTATATGTCGATCATAATAATGAATACTTTATTCAGGCGCGCGCGCTTGCCGCGGGGCTTGGAAATTCCTTTCAGGTGCGCGAATCGGGGCTGTTTGAGATCAGCTGCAAATCGGGCGACCGTGAGTTTGTGGCGAACAGGTTAAAAAATGGCAGCGGTTATTTTATGAAAGACGGCGAATTATTTGTCAGTTTTTCGGTTCTGGAGGAGACGCTTGGCCTCAATGTCATCGACAATGCCGTCCTGGCCGATGGGAGTGAGCGGCAGGTGATTTATATTGACAATTTCCCGCAGCGGTTTGATTACGAGTGGACGAAGAACGCCTATATTGCCCACGCTTTGGGCGGCGTCGACGGTGTGACTTATACCAATTCCCTTGAGGCTTTTGAGGCAAATTATAACGCAGGGTTCCGCGTGTTTGAGGTAGATCTGCGGCTGACTGCTGACGGTGCGCTGGCGGCGGTGCATGATGCGCCCGAGCACGAAGACGGCAGCCTGATGACGCTGGAGGAATATAAAGCGACCAAGATACAGGGGCAGTATACGCCGCTTTCTTTTGAGGATGTTCTCATGCTCATGAAACAATACCCCGATATTTATATCATTACAGATACCAAAAAGAAAGACAAAGAACTGCTGCGGCAGCAGTTTACGCTGATTGTCGAGACGGCTGACCGTGTGGCACCGGAGGCGTTGGATCGGATTATTCCACAGCTCTACAACGAACATACCTTTGATCTGATTATGAGTTTTTATGATTGGAAATCGATTGTCTACACGATGTATGCGCTCAAAGAATTTTCCGAGAAAGAGGTCATTGATTTTGCATACCGGCAGGGGATACAGGTGATCACCACGAGTAAGTCAAAATCACAGCAGTCGTTTTTTGATCAGCTCTATGAGCGCGGTATCCAGGTGTATATGCACACCTATAATACGCCCGAGGAGATGCAGGAGCTTACGGCGCGCGGGGTCACAGGGGTCTATACGGATTTTTTGGTACCCGGACAGGAATAAGAATTATAACTTTATTTTATGTGGAAAATCATGTATAATAAACCATATACTGTTCGGTCAGATGCGATGTGCAAGGGGCGGATCAGATGCTTTTTAGGTCTTGCAGCCGGCGATCGCATATGTGAGGAGAGGAGAATCTGCGGTCATGTTGGGGATGATGTTAAAAACCAGTGCGGGGAGAAAAAAGTCGTATGGCAAAGATCTTGTTTTTCGTGTGTTGATGATCATTTTTTTGTTGGCGGGCCTGGGGATGGCGGGCTGTGACAGAGTTTCGCATCAGGCTTTGCCGGCGACGGATGACCAGCCAATGTGGAGTGTGAAAAATAACAAGCGCAACGAACGCGTGCCGAGTGTCGTTGATTTTGATCATGAGCTCGACTTCTATCAGCCTGCGAAAACAGAATATAATTTTTATTTTACCTACAAAACCGTACATCCTTGGTGGGACGCGGTTGCGCTTGGCATGGAGGATGCGGCAAAGCAGTATGAGCAGAGGGGAATCATCATCAATTATGAATATCTCGCTCCGAACGGCGCTTCTGCGACAGACCAAATTAGACGTTTGAAAGACGCCGCAGGGCGGGAGTTTGACGTAGTCGGTGTGGATGTGGCGGATGTCGATGTCGTGACCCCGGTAATCAATGAGCTGATTGCGAACGGGCAGAAAGTGATGACCTTTTCAAGTTCCGACGCTGCGCGCGAGGATGGATGTAACCGTATCGCCTATGTGGGCAACACCCATAATTATGAAGATGGCGCCAAACTGACCGAAGCGCTGTGCAAAAAACTAGATTATTCCGGCAAGGTTGCCGTTCTTGTGGGGACGATGGGGGCGCCCTGCCATGAAGATCGGGCGTTCGGCGCGCAGGATGTCATTGCCAAGTATCCTGACATGGAGATCGTTGAGATCGCATATGATGAGGATAGTGTGGAAAAGTCATACGATCTTGCGACCGGTTTTTTAAATGAGTATGATGACCTGTCGGGCATTATCTGCTGTAATATGAGCAATCCGGTCGGCGCAGCCAGAGCCGTCAAAGAGGCCGGGCGCCAGGAGGAGATCGTCATTGTCGGTATGGATCATGACCAGGAGGCGCTTGGCTATCTGCGGGACGGCGTCATTTATGCCCTGGGCGTTCAGGACTGTTATTCGATCGGTTTTGATACGTTGCAGGTGGCCATAAAGATCGCGGACGGTCATCTTCCGGGAGAGTTATATCCGGAAAAAACAGAAGAAATTACGACAATTATTTACCAGGACAGTGCTGGTACGCTGCTGCAGACACTGTACGGTGAGATTGATTAGAAATGGCGGGAATATAAAATGGAACAGACACAGCATATTGCGATCAATAAAAGACAACGGAAACAGACGGCAGTTTACGCTGTAGTGGGAGGGCTGCTGATTGCGGCTATTCTACTGATCACAACAATCTGGGTGTCCTCAAGCGCGAGGATCGGCACGAGTCTTGCAGTCAACAAAGTCAGCGAGTTTTATTTGGAGGAGCTTGCAGGGCGCAGGGCGCAGGTGGTTTCCGAGGAATTAAACAGTAATTTTGCATACATAGAAAACGCTCTTGGCATATTGGATGACGCGGATTTACAGTCGCAGGAAACACTGCGGTTGTTTCTCGGCGAGGTCAAAAGGATTTACGGTGTGGAGAAGTTTGCGCTTGTGGATGAGAACGGCATTGTCTATACGGAGCAAAGCACGTCATCCGGCCTTAGCATGTACAGTTTTCTCTCGGAGGAACTCACGGAGCCTGTAGTCAGCACCACGAATCTTTACGGAGCGAAAAAGCAGGTGATCCTGGCGGTTCCAGTCGAGCATATCGCGTTTTTGGGAGCACAGATTCGTGTGTGTTTTATCCAGATCAATATCGACGAAATGCTAAGTTCCCTGACGCTGCAAACCGGTGACAATGAAACCTACTGCAGTCTGTTTCACCGCAATGGAGAAAGTCTGACAAATAATGATTTTGGTTATCTGAAAGCGAAGAGCAATATTTTCTCCACGCTCTCGGAAGCAGTGATCGACGAGGGCTTCAGCTTTGAAGCGATGCACAGTGACTTCAGCAATGGCAAATCAGGACAGATTTCGTTTAACTATCGCGGTTCAAAGGAAGATCTCTGCTATGTCCCGGTTGAGGGCACGAACTGGATGCTGACGATCCTGATTCGTGACAATGTAATCACTGAGCAGATCAGTTCGATCAGCTCCGGTATGATGCGCCGCAGTATTATACAGATTATCATTACCATGGCAGTGACGCTGTTCGTGTTTTTGGCCCTCATTCATCAATCCAAAAAGAATGCAAGAATTTTGCTCGAACAGGAAAAGGCGGATGCCAATAGAATCCGGGCGGCTTTTGCGCAGATTGAAAAAGAGCAGGCGGCCATGGACAATATTCACGCGGCTATGGGGTCTGGTCTTTGGAGTATGGAGTTTAACGAGCGAGCACAGATCATCTCCTGTAGCTGGTCGGAAGCTTTCAGAAAGATGGTAGGATATGGGAGTGAGGAGGAGTTTCCCAACCGGATTGAATCCTGGTCGAGTCTGCTCGATGAAAAAGACCGCGAGCGGATTTTGAAAGAATATTGGGATACGGTAAAAGATTACAGCGGTGCGAAAACGTTTGATGTTGAGTACCGGCTTCACACCAGACATGCCGGATGCCGATGGTTCCACGCTGCCGGCAGATTATCCAGACGCGAGGATGGGTCGCCAATCACATTTGTCGGTCTGTTTGTCGATATCGACGATGAGAAGAAGTTGGAAGAGCGCTTAGAGAAGCAGAAAATGGATCTTGAGGATGCGCTCGCGGCGGCGCAGCATGCCAACCGGGCAAAGACGACATTCCTTAACAACATGTCCCACGATATCAGGACACCGATGAATGCGATCATCGGGTTTACCTCGCTTGCGGCGACGCATATTGATAATACCGAGCAAGTGCAGGATTATCTGTCTAAGATTACGACGTCGAGCAATCATCTGCTCAGCCTAATCAATGATGTTTTGGATATGAGCCGCATCGAGAGCGGTAAGGTAAAGATTGATGAAAAGGAAACTTCACTGCCTGAGGTTATGCATGATTTGAAGACGATTGTGCAGGCGGATATCACGTCAAAACAGTTGGATTTTTACATAGACACGGCGGATGTTGTCAATGAAAATGTTCTGTGCGATAAGCTCAGATTGAATCAGGTGCTGTTAAACCTGCTGAGCAACGCGATGAAATTTACGAAACCGGGCGGCATTGTCAGCGTCCGTATCCTGCAAAAAGGCAGCGCCACGGACGGCTGGGCTTCCTATGAATTTCAAGTAAAAGATACCGGAATCGGTATGAGCAAAGAATTTTTGGAACATGTTTTTGAACCGTTTGAGCGGGAGCAGACGAGTACAATCAGCGGTATCCAGGGAACGGGACTTGGCATGGCGATCACCAAGAATATTGTCGATATGATGGGCGGCAAGATCTCTGTTGTCAGTGAAGAGGGCAAGGGAACGACATTTACGGTTTCTCTGCGGTTTCGGACCTGTTCCGGCGCAGTGCGCATGGAGGTGATTCCGGAGTTAAAGGGACTTCGGGCGCTTGTGGCTGACGACGACTTTAATACCTGTTCGAGCGTCACACAGATGCTCTCGATTATCGGCATGAGGCCGGACTGGACGACGTCCGGCAAGGAGGCAGTGCTGCGCACAAAACTCGCGGAGGAGCAGAACGACGCTTATGCGGCTTACATTATCGACTGGCTGATGCCGGATATGAACGGGATCGAAGTTGTCAGACGTATCCGCGGCCTGATTGGAGAGGGGAAACCGATTATCATTCTGACTGCCTATGACTGGTCCGACATCGAGGAGGAGGCAAGGAGAGCGGGTGTGACCGGTTTTTGCTCCAAACCTATTTTCCTCTCAGAGCTGCGCGAGATTTTGGAGTCGCCGTATAAGGTACAGGATACAGAAGCGTCAGACAAAGACAGCGGCGTTACGTTTGAGGGAAGGAAGATCCTGCTGGTGGAGGACAATGAGCTCAACCAGGAGATCGCGGTGGAAATTCTTCAGGAAGCGGGATTTATTATGGATGTGGCCGACGACGGTGTCGTGGCAGTCGAAAAGTTAAAGACGGTGCAGCCGGGCCAGTATGATCTGGTATTGATGGATATCCAGATGCCGATTATGGACGGCTATGAGGCCACGAGGCAGATTCGGGCCTTAGACAATGCCGTCGCGGCGCATCTCCCCATCATAGCGATGACTGCCAATGCTTTCGACGAAGATAAAAAAGCGGCGCTTGAGGCGGGCATGAACGGACATATTGCAAAGCCAATCAATACGGTTAAATTGATGGAGCTGTTGAGAGAGATCTTAAAATAACGTTGCATTTGCCGTCTGCGGTCCGCCGCCAGACTATGGAAGGGACATTTTGACATGGAACATATAAAAGCAATCGCAAAACAGCTGCAATGGTTAAATTTTTTGCCGCTTACGCTGGCCGGGGTGATTAACGCCTTTGGCGTTGTCGTATTTTTGGCGCCGGTGAAACTGTACGACAGCGGGATTTCCGGGACTTCGATGATTCTCTCCCAGATCACACCGGATTCCCTGTCTCTGCCGTTTTTTCTGCTTCTGTTAAATATTCCGCTGTTTTTATATGGTTTGAAAAAGCAGGGGCCAATGTTTACGATCTATGCAATATACACGGTTTTTATTTATTCTTTCACGGCGTGGATGATTACCGACATTTTGCCGGTGGATGTCTCGATCGTATCACCGCTGGCCGGTTCTGATCTGTTTTTGTGCGCTATTTTCGGCGGTCTCATTTCAGGCGTCGGCAGCGGTATTGCCATCCGCTATGGCGGCGCTATGGACGGCATTGAGGTTTTAGCCATTATATTTGCAAAGAGGGTGGGAATCACGGTCGGCACTTTTGTGATGATCTACAATCTCGCGCTGTATGTGATATGCGGTATCCTGATCGGAAGCTGGATACTGCCGCTGTACTCTATTGTGACCTACGCGGCTGCACTTAAAACAGTCGACTTTATAATTGAAGGTTTCGACCGGTCTAAGGCGGCTACGATTATTACGACCATGCCGGAGGAAATTTGTGCGGCGCTCTCCGCAGAGTTTGAAAATGGCATTACGCTGATGCAGGCGAAAGGATATTATTCCGACTCTCCTAAAACCATGATCTATTTCGTGCTCAACCGATTTCAGGTGGGCAAGATGCGGGAGATTATTCATAAAATAGATAAGCGCGCCTACATATCTATCACGGAGGTGGCCGATGTATTTGGAGCCAACGGGTAGGCGTATGCGCCCCGGGCTCCGGCAGGCTTTGTATTTGCTGCACAGGAAAAGTAATAAGTTTGTGTACATATTGCATAAAAAATTTGCCTTTGACGTTATTTGTAGTATAATAAATGCAGAATTTTATTTGGATAAGAATGCTTACAGAAGGTAGTCGTGGATTTTAATTCATAAGAGATGGAGAAAAAGTGTGACACATAGGTTGAAAAATAAATGGATTACGGATATGATGAGCTATCGGCTCATGTTCGCATTTTGTTTTGTGGTACACCTGCTGCTGATGGTGGCATGCACTTATTTTGATATTGTGCTGCTGGCGCTCTTTAATGTTGGTTCTGTTGTGTTTTATATCACAGGCTTTTTTTGCCTGAACAAATCAAAAGATGTGCGCATCTGGCTGTTTTCCATGTTTGCAGAGCTTGTGGTACATGTGGTGATGTGCAATCTCATTCTTGGCTGGGGATACGGGTTTAGCATGTACGGTATTTTGGTGGTGCCGATCACGTTTTATAATTCGTACTCGGATGAAGAGGGAACGGGCGGCTATCCCCTGTGGTCAGCCGTTTTGCTTGCCCTGATTGACTGTGTGATGGTGATGTCGTCTCTGCTCAACACCGGCATGGACAATCGGAGAATTGTTTCCGCGTATCCTGTCATCAAATACATATTTGTCGCCAATTGTACGATATCTATGATAGCGATTGTCATGTATACGTTATTGTTCTATATGCGTGTGAGAAACAGCAGGGAGGTCATGCGGGAGCAGAGAGAAGAGCTGATCTATGTCGCCAATCACGATAAACTGACGAAGCTGCGCAACCGGACCAGCAGCGCGGAGATCTTTCATAAAATGGAAGAATCAAGGGAACAATATTGTATTGCCATCGGCGATATCGACGATTTTAAAATGGTAAATGACACTTACGGGCACAATGTCGGCGATGAAGTGCTGATGCAGGTGGCCCGCGTGATCAAGCAGAATGTGCCCGGGGAGGGCAATACATTCCGTTGGGGCGGGGAAGAGTTTTTGGTGCTGCTGCCGGTACCAAAGGAGGAGATGGCCAGGCAGATTGAGCAAATCCGCGCGCAGATCGAGAAATTGGAGTTTGCCAGCGGACTCACAAAGTTTGGTGTGACAATGACATTTGGCGTGGCGGAATGCCATGCGCTGATGAGCTGTCAGCAGGTGGTGTCGTCCGCCGACCGCAGGCTCTATGTGGGCAAGCGCAGTGGAAAGAATCAGGTTGTGTATCAATAGCGATGAAAAAGATATTATTTTTGGAAGACGATGAAAATTTAAACCGCGGTATCAGCTTAAAGCTTACCAAAGAAGGATATCAGGTTTTCGCGGCGCGCACCGTCGCCGAGGCAAAGCGTCTGTGGGAAGAAGAGGATGTGGATATGGTTATCACGGATATCAATCTTCCGGACGGCAGCGGGCTTTTGTTTGGCAGCATGGTTCGCGAGAAGAGCGATGTCTATCTGATCTATCTGACGGCTTTAGATACTGAGCTTGACGAGATCAACGGTTATGACAGCGGAGCCGATGATTATATCACGAAGCCATTTTCGATTCAGGTGCTGACCCAGAAAGTACATGCGAGAATGAGGCGGATTGAAGGGAAAGAAAAAGATATCCTGCACAGCGGGGAGATAGATTTTTCTCTCCGTGAGATGCAGGTGAAGCGAGGCAGAGAAACGGTGGCGCTCAGCAAGACAGAGATACAACTGCTGCGCTGTCTGATGGAAAATGCGGGGCGTATTGTCTCTAAGGAGACGATTTTAGAGCAGGTGTGGGGATTTGACGGGCAGTTTGTGGAGGAGAATACGGTTGCGGTAAATATCAGCCGGCTCAAGAGTAAGCTGGGAGTCGACTGTATCGCGAACATAAGAGGGCTGGGGTATATATGGACAGAACATGTGACAGGAAAGCGATCTTAGATGGAATGGCGCAAAAAAAGAAATATTTGTATGTTATGGCGGGCCTCATTTTGTGGGGTCTGTTTGTTTTATGCGGCGTGTTATTTTTGAAAGAGCGGGAGAGGGAGCTGCGGTGGCGGCAGACGAAGGAGCTTGCGGTCATCTACCCGCAGTTGGAAGAACACTTGCAAAACAATGATGCTTATTATGAGGCACAGAGCGCGAAAGGAATTCACATGGCGGGGCTCTGCCTCTATTTTGGCGGAGCGGCGGCAGCCTCGATGGGATGTGGGATATTGCTGTATGAGCACAGACGAAAGCAGAGGGAGACGCGGCAGCTATTGTCTCAGTTGTCGGAACAATTAGAACAAGTGTTAAAAGGCGATGAAATGTCTGACTGGGTCAGCGATGAAGATGATTTGCCGGATGAGTGGGAGACATTTTTGGGGAAACTAAGGTACACATGCCATTATTTTTTGGATTTAAGGCAGAGGCTTTGCCGGGAAGAAAATGAGACGAAAGCATTGATAACCGATATTTCCCATCAGCTTAAGACGCCGCTTTCTTCCCTGCGCTTAAGCCATGAACTGTTGACGGCGGAGGATTTGACCCAGGCAGAGTACCAGGAGTTTTTGGAAAAAGAGGGACAGGAGATCGCAGCGTTTGAAAATCTGATGCAGGAGCTGGTAAATCTCTCACGCTTAGAGACCAATATGATTCAGATCCGGCCTGTGCGTGTCCAGTTGAAACAAATATTGACGGAAGCCGTCAATAAGGTGTTTTTTAAGGCAAATGAAAAGAACATTGCCGTGATCTTGACGGATGTGGGACAACAAGACCGTGACGGGACGCAGAATATACGATCATCGGAGCTTGACGCCCCTATTTATTGTGACCCGGTGTGGACGGCGGAGGCGTTTGCCAACGTGCTTGAGAATGCCGTCAAATATTCCGGGGAGAATACAACAATTACGATTACGGTGGGGAAATTAGTCAATTTTATCTATGTGGATATTGAAGATGAGGGGATCGGCATACCGCCGCAGGAGCTAAACGCGATCTACAAGCGTTTTTATCGCGGGAAGCAGGCGCAAAAGATTGCCAAGGACGGCGTCGGCGTTGGTCTCTACCTTGCGCGCAAGGTGCTTGAGGAGCAGGGTGGCAATATCGTGGCGAGACGCAGGCAGCGCGGGAGCTGTTTTCGGATGACGCTCCCATGCGGACACTAATCTTACAAAACTGTAAGTCTATCTGTAAGTCTGTTGTAATTTTCATCTGATATTCTGTTTTCAGATCAGAAAGGAAGCCGCAAAATTGGAGTGTGCCGGCATACTTTCAAAAAACAGAAAGGAGATACTGTGATACAGTATAGGACATTATGAACGATATTTTACAGGTAAAAGATTTAGTCAAATATTATGGGACGGGGGAAAACCTCGTCAAAGCCGTGGACCACACAAGTCTTGGCGTAGAGCGCGGCAGGTTTACAGCCATCGTAGGACGTTCGGGGTCAGGAAAATCTACGCTGCTGCATCTGATCGGCGGACTTGACCGGCCGGATTCCGGTAAAGTAATCATTGACAATCAGGATATTTATGCACTGGGGAAGGACGATCTGGCAAAGTTCCGCAGAAGGAAGATCGGTTTTATTTTTCAGGATTTTAATCTGATTCCTTCCCTGACGGTCTGGGAAAATATTGTGCTTCCGATGGGGCTGGACGGCAGGAAAGTGAAGGAAAACGAGGTAGCCGAGATTATGGCTAAGATCGGACTGACGCAGAAAAAAGACGCGCTCCCCAACACCTTGTCCGGCGGGCAGAAACAGAGGGTTGCGATCGCGAGGGCGCTGGCCGCGTCGCCGGCCATCATTCTGGCGGATGAACCCACGGGAAACTTGGACTCGCGCACGGAGACGGAAGTGATGAGCCTTTTGAAAAATTGCGTCGAGGAGTACGGACAGACGCTTGTGATGATCACACACGATGAGACGATCGCCCAGATGGCGGACGCGGTAATTTTCGTGGAGGACGGTAAGGTGGTGAGTCAGTCATGAAAATGGTTACAACGATCGCTTACAAGAATATGAAACACTATAAAAGCAGAAACATATTGACCGGAATTGCGATTCTTTTGACGACGCTGCTGTTATATTTAGTTCCGACGATCGGTGTCGATATGGTGGGCGCACAGTTTGCGATGGTCAATGAGATCTATCCGCGCTGGCATTGCCTGATACGGGATGTAGACCGGGAGACAGCGACTAAATTGGCGGCGCATCACGACGTTTTGACGAGCGGATTGCGCTCTGACGTGGGATATTGGGCCGGGTTAGATGTGGATGTTTCCATGATGTATATGGATGAAAATGGTCTCGATCTCTATCAAATGAAGTTGGAGGAGGGCAGCTTACCGCGCCGCGGGAACGAGATTGTGGTGTCAAGGAAGCTATTGCAGGCGGCCGGGCTTGCGGGGGAGATCGGGGATACGATACGAATCTCTTACCAGCCATTGAGCGAGGAGGGTCTTGGGTATGTAAAAGAGGGCGAGTTTGTCATCAGCGGTTTTTATCAGGAGCAGCAAGAGGAGCCGACTGCGTTTAGCTCGTTTGTCTCCAGGGAATTTGCGGAGAAACATATTCCGGCAGATCAAATTAAATATCGGTTTTTATTCCAGGTTGGCGCAGAGGAAAATGTCACCACCGACGATGTGGAGGAAATGATCAAAGGCATTACAGAGCAGTTTGGCATCGACGAAGAGCAGGTGCATGTCAACAACGAATATCTGTTGGCCAATTATGTAGACCCGACGACGATTCCAGTGATTGCCGTTATTATGTTGATTATCGTCATTGCCGGTATCATCACGATTTACAGTATCTATTATGTCGGTATGGCGGAGCGCGTGCGCGAATACGGGAGAATGAAAGCGATTGGGGCGACAAACCGCCAGCTGCGGCAGATGGTGCTGCGGGAGGGCTTTTGCACGGCGCTGATAGCGATACCGGCGGGACTTTTGATCGGGACACTGCTGGTAAAGGCGGTACTCATGCTGTTTATAGGTTCTTACAGCGAGGATCAAAACATTATGGTAATGACGACGCGCGAGCTGTTAAACGAAGGCCGGATTCCACTCTACCATGTTTGGATATATCTGATGGCAGCAGTCGTAAGCCTGATTACCGTGTACTTCTCGCTGCGCAAACCCATGAAAATGGCGGCGAGAGTGTCGGAAATTGATGCCATGCGTCAGCAGGGCGGCCAGTCCGGCAAGAAAAAGAGCAAGAAGACACGAAAAAGTTATGGAGAACTCAATGTGGCGAAAGTGTCGCACATTTACCTGACCGGCAATAAGAAAAATACGGTCATCACAGTAGTGTCCATGAGCATCACGGGCGTTTTGTTTATGGTGATTGCGACGGTACTCTCGTGCGCCAATCCGGTGGAGAGCGCAAGCAGCGATATCAGGGGACAGTATGAATTGAGCAATAACGTTTCTTTCAGCAATAAGGAGCATCCCGAGTATGCATGGGACCAGATCGTTCAAAACAATGCGCTGGACGAGGCGATGAAACAGCGCTTGGAAGCCATCGACGGCGTTAAGGAGGTGCTGCCGGTTGCCCTCTGCTATGCGACCGCGGATGTATTAGAGGGTGACAAGATCGGAATCAGCGGACTTCCGGAGGAGTGGAAAGAGGAACTGATGGACGGTATCACGGAGGGAAGCGTGACCTACGAGGAGCTTAAGACGGGAGAAAAGATGATTGTGCACCGCAATATGCTGCGCTGGTATCCAGATATCGCAATCGGAGACAAATTGGAGTTACCTCTATTTGACGGCAGCGAAAAGTCGGTTACCGTGGAGGTGGCTGCGATTGGCGATTATTCGTATGGGATGTCTATCTTTGGAGACTTTATGATGGCGAAAGAGGGACTGGAAAAGATCAGCAACATCGGCAACAGCACAGCAGCCTATACCATTTATACAGTCCATAAGCAGGAGCCGGCGGTAGAAGATGAGATCGCTGCGATTACGCAGGAATACGGCGAGAGACTTGGTGTGCGAAGCTGGCAGACGGAGTATGAGAAATGGAAGTCTGCTATGGCAATTACGAGCTGCGCCTGTTATGCGTTTTTTAGCGTGCTTGGCCTGATCTGCATTATGAACATGATCAATACGATGATCAATAATGTGCATCTGCGCAAAAAAGAGATCGGTATGATGCAGGCCATCGGTATGACGGATCGCCAGTTGACGCAGTTGCTGATGAGAGAGGGCGTTTGTTATATCGCCGGAGCATTGATTTTGTCCATCTGCGGCGGCAGCCTTTTGGGATATCCGATTTTCCTGTGGGCCCGCGAAAATGGAATGTTTAGCATCAGCAGGTATCATTATCCATTTACGTCGGCGGCGATGCTCATCGTCTTATTGCTTGCGATACAGATTCTGCTCGCATGGATTCTTGGCCGCTCCGTGAAAAAAGAATCGCTGATTGAGCGTGTACGGTTTTCAGAGTAACGAATAAAGTTGTAACAGTGAGGGCAATCTGATCTGTTACAACTTTTTCTTTACAAACAGTTTGTGTTGTGGTAGCATATCCTTGTAAATAAATAGGAAAAATGTGAATTATACGCGCGCATAGAATGCAATAGACGAGGAGGCTGGTACAGTGGGAAAGACATTGAGAGAGAGGAATTTAAAATTTGAGACATTGCAGCTGCATGTGGGGCAGGAAGAGCCGGACCCGGTGACCGATGCGAGGGCGGTTCCGATTTATCAGACTTCCTCGTATGTGTTCCGGGACAGCGAGCATGCGGCGGCGCGCTTTGCGCTCGCAGACGCGGGCAATATATACGGCAGGCTTACGAACCCCACGCAGGATATTTTTGAGCGGCGGATAGCGGCTCTGGAAGGAGGCGCGGCGGCTCTTGCGGTGGCGTCCGGCGCGGCGGCTATCGCTTACACGATTCAAAATCTTGCGGCCGCGGGAGAACATATCGTTGCGGCAAAGAACATCTATGGCGGCACCTATAACCTGCTGGCGCATACGCTGCCGGAATACGGCATCAGCACAACCTTTGTGGATATATTTGACGAGGAGGAAACGGCGCGCGCAGTCAGGGAGAATACGCGGGCAATTTTTATCGAGACGCTGGGCAATCCCAATTCCGACGTCGTGGATATTGAGGCGGTGGCAAAGATCGCCCATGCGCATGGGATTCCCCTGGTTGTGGACAATACGTTTGCGACGCCCTATCTGGTGCGGCCTCTCGACTATGGCGCCGATCTTGTCGTTCATTCGGCGACCAAGTTTATCGGCGGGCATGGAACGACGATCGGCGGTGTGATTGTCGAGGGTGGCAAATTTGACTGGAAAGCAAGCGGTAAGTTTCCGGGACTTACAAAGCCAAATCCGAGTTATCACGGCGTGATCTTTACGGAGGCGGCAGGGTCTGCGGCCTTTGTGACCAAGATTCGTGCGATTTTGCTCCGCGATACGGGGGCAACGCTCTCGCCGTTCCACGCGTTTTTCTTCCTTCAGGGCTTAGAGACATTGTCCCTGCGCGTGGAACGCCATGTCGAAAATGCGCTTAAGGTCGCGGAATTTTTAGAGCATCACCCGCAGGTAGAGCAGGTACATCATCCGTCCGTCACAGCGGACGCCTCACAGCGGGCGCTCTATGAAAAATATTTTCCAAACGGCGGCGGTTCTATCTTTACCTTTGAGATCAAGGGAGATGACAAGAAAGCGAAAGAGTTTATTGATCATTTGGAATTATTTTCTCTGCTGGCCAATGTTGCGGACGCTAAGTCGCTCGTCATCCATCCGGCCTCCACGACACATGCGCAGCTCACCAAGGCAGAGCTTTTGGAACAGGGAATCAAACCGAACACGGTACGTCTGTCCATCGGCATAGAAAATATTGAAGATATTCTGGAAGATTTGAGACTGGCTTTTGAGGCGGTATCCTAAAAGAGCCTGGTTGCGCGCTCCCGGTTTCTGTGCTACACTAGTGTACTGACATGTTCATATTTCGCCAAATGACTTGCCTGAATTTCCATCTGCCACGTTGGCTTCAATCGACGATGCCACCGCATCGCCTCATTCAGCCGCCTTGTAGACTGAAAATTCATTCTGCGTCATTTAGCTGAAAATGAACATGTCAGTACACTAGAGCAGACGTCGAGTCAAATTGCCGTTTGCGTCTGTCTCATGGGGAGGCGCACAATATACGAAACAAGGAGTAGCGATCGATGAAAAAACCAGAAGAATTGTTTCATGAATTAGATCAATTGATGAAAGAGACAAAAGCCGGTAAAATACACTGGCATGTGGAAGTACAGACGACGGAGCACAACGATCCGTCGCAGAAGCCAATCGAGACGGAGGACGGCGTTTCCTGGACGCTCGATGAGTGCTATGTCTCCTATTATTGTGAACATCAGGGCAAAAAGTTCTGCATGATTACCTATGAATTAATCAAACACGACGCGCGGGAAGATAAGACCGCAACAAGCAATCTTATCTTTCTGCCGCCGGAAAATGTGCGGTGTTTTCATTTACAGACACTGCTCTCCTACGCGGTCGACAATTCGGCTGTTTTGTCAGATCAGGTGCACAAACTCTGGATGATGCTTTTAGAGATGTACCGCCAAGATCCGGGCAGCGTGAATCTGACGGCGACCGCGGGTGTTTTAAGTATCGAGGAGGGGTAGAAACCGTTGGGTTTAACCCATCCATTCCCGCACATCGGGAATTTTTGAAAGCAGCGGCAGCAGGATGATGCTCAGCAAGATACCTGATATGCCCTGTACGATATTAAACGGGATGCCGGCGGCGGAAGCGGTGATGCCCGCGGCGAGAGCCGCGGCGGTAAACCCTCCTGCGCCGAGCGCGGCGACGCCCGTCTCATACAAAAAATAGCCGATGACCATGATTGTTTCGCCGATGAGCCCGCTGATTACGACAGCGGCCCGGTGGCTGCGCCGAAAGGGAGATGATTTTTTTGCAATGCGAAACAGCAGGCCGGCGGCGAGAGCGGTCAGTGCTTTGACAATTAAAGTGGCGGGGGCAAAGGAAATGTAGCCCGAAAAAATATCCGCTGACATAGAGCCGACGCCGGCAGCGAGAGCGCCGGTATAGGGACCTAAAATCACACCGCTCAGCAGTACAAAGCAGTCACCGATATGGATATATCCAAACGTCGGTGTCGGAAATTTAATCATCATTGTTGCGACACAAGTCATGGCGGCGAAGAGCGCCGTTGTCACTAACCGTTTTATATTTGTTTTTTCCATTTTTCTTATTTGCTCCATTTTTTCCTCGTTTCTGCGCAAAACCGTTCGGTTTTTCGAGCGCGGATGTTCTGTTGTAATACCTCCAAAAGTTATTACCTGGTTTTTATGTGCCAGACATTAGTATACCATAAAGTGGATTGTATAAAACAGCCAGTTTAGAACAAATTAACCAGTCCAGTTTAAATTCCAAACCGGAAAATCTTTGGCTGTAACTATACTTTTTCTAAGAAAAATGATATACTTAGCAATATGAGAGGCTAAACTGTCACATATTGTCGAGTGATGTGCCAGGAAAGCGGCAGGGGAACAATCGGGAGGCGATGGTTTACAGGTGCGGTATGAGAGTTCGGCGCTTCAGGGAGGGGGGAAGGAAAACGGTGGTTCTGACTGGTTGACAGCAATGGGGAGCTGTACAAGGTTTATCTGTATTAGGAAACATCATAAATATTTTCTTTCTGACATTTCCTATAAATGGGATAAACTCATATTTTTTTGTAAAAATTAATTAATATAAAAGTAAGGAGATTAATCCAGATGAGTGAAAACAATGAATTTAAACCATTTGTTCCCGCGAGCAGGACGATGCCGGAGTTTACGGTGGTGTCCATTCTGCTGGGAATTCTTTTGGCAGTCGTGTTCGGCGGAGCCAATGCATATCTTGGACTGCGCGTGGGGATGACCGTGTCGGCATCCATCCCGGCAGCCGTCATTTCGATGGGGATTATCCGCGAGATTTTGAAAAAGGACTCTATTCTTGAGAATAATATGGTGCAGACGATCGGGTCCGCCGGAGAGTCTGTGGCGGCGGGAACGATCTTTACCCTGCCGGCGCTGTTTCTGTGGGCAAAGGAATGGGGGATTTCATCGCCTTCCCTGATTGAGATTGCCTTGATTGCGTTTATCGGCGGGGCGCTCGGTATTTTGTTTATGGTGCCGCTGCGCAAAGCCTTGATTGTACAGGAACACGGTACGCTTCCATATCCGGAAGGAAAGGCCTGCGCGGAAGTGTTGATGGCGGGCGAAGAGGGAGGGGACAAGGCTTCCATCGTGTTCGCCGGCCTTGGAATTTCTGCCGCATATAAGTTTATTGCGGATGGATTAAAGACGTTTCCGAGTGAAGTTCACTATGAGATACCGGTATACAAAGGCTCAGGAATCGGAATGGACGTGCTGCCGGCTCTGCTTGGCGTCGGCTATATCTGCGGGCCGAAGATATCGTCCTATCTGCTGTGCGGCGGTATTTTAGGCTGGTTTGTACTTATGCCGCTGATCGTGCTCTTCGGGGCCGATATCGTGCTTTTCCCGGCCGATATTCCGATCGGGGAGTTATATGCACAGAAGGGGTCGTTTGGAATCTGGACAAACTATATCAAGTATATCGGTGCAGGCGCGGTCGCCTGCGGCGGTGTGTTAAGCTTAATCAAATCATTGCCGCTGATTGTGCGCACGTTCAAGGAGACATTCGGGCGGTTTGGCAAGGGTGAGATGACCGGAGAGCGCACCAACCAGGACCTTGATATCCGTTTTATCTTAGCGGGCATTGTGCTTTTGACGCTTACCATCTGGATTATTCCGGTGATTCCGATTAATCTTTTGGGGGCAGTTTTGATTGTGTTATTCGGCTTCTTTTTTGCCACCGTATCTTCGCGCATGGTAGGCCTCGTCGGAAGCAGTAACAACCCTGTTTCCGGTATGACGATCGCGACGCTGTTGGTCGTATCTGTGGTATTGAAAGCGACCGGCATGGGCGGACAGCAGGGGATGATGGCGGCGATCGCCATAGGCGGCGTCATCTGCATTATAGCGGCCATCGCGGGCGACACGTCGCAGGATTTAAAGACCGGCTATATTCTGGGCGCGACGCCGAAGAAGCAGCAGATCGGCGAGCTGATCGGTGTGCTGGCCTCCGCCATTGCCATAGGCGGCGTCTTATATCTGCTCGATCTTGCCTGGGGTTATGGTTCCACCGAGCTTCCGGCGCCGCAGGCGACATTGATGAAAATGATCGTCGAGGGCGTGATGGGCGGCAATCTGCCGTGGGTTTTAGTCGGCATCGGCGCTTTTATTGCCATTGTCGTGGAAATTCTGGGAATTCCGGTGCTGCCGTTTGCGATCGGTCTGTATCTGCCGATTCATTTGAGTACGCCGATGATGGTGGGCGGATTGATCAAATTGTTTGTGGAGAAGAGAAGAAACATCGGGGAGGCGGAAAAGAAAGAAGCGCACGCCAACGGTATTTTGTATTCTTCCGGACTGATTGCCGGGGAAGGACTCGTCGGCATCCTGCTGGCTGTCTTTGCAATTATTCCGGTCGGCGACAAAAATATCGGCGAGATTTTGGGCGATTTTTTGCCAAATCTGATTCCGGCGCTGGCGGATGTAAGGATAGGCAATATCATCGGTTTGGCCGCGTTTGCATTGTTGACGTTTTCGCTCTGGAGTTTTTGCTTCCGCAAAATAAAAAAGAGAGTGGCATAAAGGAGAGGCTGTGCGAAATAAAAAAGATAATTATATGGACTATATCCCCGTCTGCAATCCGGCCTACACCTGGGACGCGGACGCGTCGGGCATTGTCACAGTCCATGTCGTAAACCGTGGATTTTACAATTGGCTAGCACAGAAGTTTTTTCACAGACCCCGTGTCAGTCATATTTTGCTGGACGAATACGGAAGTTATGTCTGGCATCAGATGGACGGAAAGCGGAGCGTGTATGAGATATCAAAGATGATTACCGCACAGTTTGGCAAAGAGGCGGAGCCTGTGATTCCCCGTCTGGTTCAATATATGGAAACATTGTATCGGAATAAGTTTATTGGATACAGCGTCAGAAAAAATTCTAAGGCTCACAGCAAGGGCTAAACATGCGAGAAAATGGATCGTACCTATTGCGACCAACTTTATAAAGAAATCAAAAACCGAGCCATTCGCCTGCGGCGATTGGCTCGGTTTTATCATGAGATCATTTATGCTGTTTTATTGATTCTTCTCGATCTCCTGCATTTTCATCGCGCGCACTTTTAACGGCAGGCCAAACAATGTGATAAAGCCCTCGGCGTCGTGATGGTCGTAGAGATCACCGGTGGTAAAGCTTGCTAAGGATTCGCTGTAGAGTGAGTAGGGGGAAGTCGTGCCTGCCTTGATGATATTGCCCTTGTACAGTTTAAACTTCACTTCACCGGTCACATACTGCTGCGTGGAGGTCACAAATGCCTTTACCGCATCGCAGAGCGGGGTAAACCATTTGCCCTCATAGACGATCTGGGCCAATTTATTGCCCATATCTTTCTTGACTTCCATCGTGGCGCGGTCTAACACCAGTTCTTCAAGCTGCTGGTGCGCTTCCATCAGGATAGTGCCGCCGGGAGTCTCATACACGCCGCGGGATTTCATGCCGACCACGCGGTTTTCCACGATATCAATAATACCGATGCCGTGTTTGCCGCCCAGGCGGTTTAACTCGCGGATGATATCGGAAACTTTCATCTCTTTGCCGTTGACAGTCTTTGGAACGCCCTGTTCAAAGGTCATGGTGACATACTCGCCCTCCTCTGGAGCTTTTTGGGGGGAGACACCGAGCACCAGCAGGTGATCGTAATTCGGTTCGCAGGCAGGGTCCTCGAGCTCTAACCCTTCGTGGCTGATGTGCCAGATATTGCGGTCGCGGCTGTAGCTGGAATCCGCGGAGAATGGCAGATGGATGCCGTGCGCCTCGCAGTATGCGATTTCGGATTCGCGGGAATCCATGGTCCAGTTGCTGTCCCTCCAGGCAGCAATGATCTTAAGGTCAGGAGCCAGGGCTTTGATGCCAAGCTCAAAACGAATCTGATCGTTGCCCTTTCCGGTAGCGCCGTGGCAGATTGCCGTTGCGCCCTCTTTGCGCGCCACTTCGACGAGCTTTTTGGCGATCAGCGGGCGGGCCATGGAGGTGCCGAGCAGATACTTGTTTTCATATATCGCGTTGGCCTCGACACAGGGCATGATATAGTCGTCGCAGAATTCGTCGATAATGTCGACGATGTATAGCTTGGAGGCGCCGCAGGAGATCGCTCTCTCCTCAAGCCCGTCCAGTTCCTCCTCCTGCCCGCAGTCGATACAGCAGCAGACAACATCATAGTCATAATTTTCTTTCAGCCACGGAATGATGGCCGTCGTGTCCAGTCCGCCAGAGTAAGCCAAAATAACTTTTTCTTTCATGATAATATTCCTTTCCGTATGTATTGAATGATCGGATGTTTTCATCCACTGTTCTAAATATACATCAAACAAAGCAGGAAAGCAAGTGAAAAAATATGCAAAAATATAAATAATTATTCATAAAAAAATGAAAAAATCAGAAAAAACTGTTGCAAATTCAAGGGTGTGGATGTATAATTATTCAAACTTAATGAATAATTATGCATGCGTATATCAAATGAATTGCCCGCTGCAATTGCAGTTTGGAAATCAAAATGCGGTGTGGTCCGTCCTGGAAGTGAAATAGGGCCGTCTGCGCGAGAATAGGATTTTTTCTTATGAAAAGTACTTGTACTTGTGCAAAAGGTATACTATTATATAAGGTAGGCAAAAAATGAACGTGAGTTCGCGCAACTTGCAGCTAAGGGAACATGGACGATTCGATATACACAGGTAGAAAAGGGGAAAAGATGATAAAAGCAGGAATTATCGGAGCAACCGGTTATGCGGGAAATGAGCTGGTTCGTCTTTTGACGGGACACAGGGAAACGCAGATCGTATGGTACGGCTCGAGAAGTTATATTGATAAGAAATATGCGCAGGTTTATCAGAATATGTTTCAGATCGTGGAGGATGCCTGTCTGGATGATAATATAGAAGAACTTGCAAAGCAGGTAGATGTGATTTTTACCGCGACGCCGCAGGGATTTTTGGCAGGCGTGCTGACGGAAGAGATCTTAAAGGACACGAAGGTCGTTGACTTAAGTGCCGATTACCGCATCAAGGATGTGGCAGTTTACGAAAAATGGTATGGAATTGAGCATAAGAGCCCGCAGTTTATCGGTGAGGCGGTCTATGGCCTCTGTGAGATCAACCGGGATACGATTCGCGGGGCAAGACTTGTGGCCAATCCCGGATGTTATACGACCTGTTCCATTTTGACGGCCTATCCGCTGGTAAAAGCAGGACTGATTGCCCCGGATACCTTAATCATCGACGCCAAATCCGGTACCTCGGGGGCTGGACGCGGGGCAAAGCTGCCCAATCTTTACTGCGAGGTCAATGAAAATATCAAGGCATACGGCGTCACCAGCCACCGCCATACGCCGGAGATTGAGGAACAGCTTGGCTATGCGGCCGGGAGAGAGATTGCGGTAAATTTCACGCCGCACTTAGTGCCGATGAATCGTGGCATTCTCGTCACCGAGTATGCGTCTTTGCTTAGAAAGCCGGACGGAAGCCTGCCGTCTTACGAAGAGGTCAGGGAAGCTTACGACCGCTGCTATGCGGACGAAAAATTTATCCGTGTGTTGGAGCAGGATATTTGCCCGGAGACAAAATGGGTCGAGGGAAGCAATTATGTGGATATCAATTTTAAAATTGATGCGCGGACCGGCCGAATTATTATGATGGGAGCATTGGATAATTTAGTCAAGGGCGCGGCGGGACAGGCAGTCCAGAATATGAATCTGCTGTTTGGATTTGACGAGGCGGAGGGATTGGAGCTGGTGCCGATGTTTCCATAGATATCAGTAAAAAAGAGCGCAGCCGTATGTCCGGTGCGGTATTTTGTTTTTCCATGTCTTGGTGGAAGATTGAGGTGTTTATGACAGAGCAGACGATTCGGATAAGGCCGATGGAGATAAGAGATTATGAGGAGGTGCGCAGGCTGTGGGGCGGCATTAGCGGTTTTGGAATCCGCAGCATTGACGATTCTAGAGACGGGGTGGAGCGCTTTATCCGCCGCAACCCCGCCACCAGCATGGTTGCCATGAGGGGAGAAAAGATTGTCGGCGCCATTCTCTGTGGGCATGACGGCAGAAGAGCCTGTTTCTATCATGTCTGCGTCGCGGAGGAATACCGCAAGCACGGGATCGGCCAACAGATGGTGAACGCCTGTCTGACGGCGCTGAAAGAGGAAAAGGTCAACAAGGTAAATCTGATCGCCTTTAAGTCCAATGTGGTGGGCAACCGTTTTTGGCAGAGCCTTGGATGGAGTTTTCGGGACGATGCCAATTATTATGAATGTAACTTAAACGACGAGAATATCACAACGTTTAACCCTTAGGTTGTAAAAGGGGAATGGAGGATTTATTTATATGAAAGAAATCAAAGGCGGCGTTACCGCCGCAAAAGGTTTTCAGGCTGCCAGCACGGCGGCAGGAATCAAATACAAGGACAAAAAAGATATGGCCCTGATTTTTTGCGAGGTGCCCTGCCGCGTGGCTGGGACGTTCACGCAAAACGTCGTAAAAGCGGCTCCCGTCCTGTGGGATATGCATGTGGTAAACGACAGCAGGCAGGCGCAGGCGGTTGTGATCAATGCGGGAATCGCTAACGCGTGTACCGGTGAGGAGGGTATGGGCATATGCCACGCTACGGCGCGCAAGATCAAAGATATCCTGGAAGTGCCGATGGATGAAGTACTTGTCGCGTCGACCGGGGTGATCGGAAAACAGATTCCTCTTGACCGCATTGTGGCGGGGATTGAGGCGATGGCGCCCGCGCTTTCCGATACGTTAGAGAGCGGGCTTGGTGCGGCACGGGCGATCATGACAACCGACACGAAAGAAAAGGAAGCGGCAGTCACCGTAGAGCTTTGCGGCAAGACTGTGACGATCGGCGGTATGTGTAAGGGTTCTGGCATGATTCATCCGAATATGTGCACGATGTTGAGTTTTGTGACGACGGACGCCGCTATTTCACAGGAGCTTTTGGCGAAAGCGCTGCGGTGTGATGTGGAGGATACCTATAATATGATTTCCGTCGACGGCGATACGTCGACAAATGATACCTGTCTGCTGCTGGCAAGCGGTATGGCAGGGAATGTCGAGATTACCGAAGAGAACGAGGATTATCAGTTGTTTTGCGAGGCGCTTCATTTTGTCAACGAGGCACTCGCAAAGAAGATGGCCGGGGATGGCGAGGGAGCGACCGCGTTGTTTGAGGTCAAAGTCGTGGGAGCGCAAAATAAGGAGCAGGCGAAGATTCTTAGCAGGTCGGTTGTCTCCTCCAATCTCACGAAAGCGGCCATCTACGGACATGACGCTAACTGGGGGCGTATTCTCTGTGCGATGGGGTACGCCGGCGCACCGTTTGACCCCGATAAAGTTGACCTGTTTTTTGAGAGCGCCGCGGGCAGCATCAAAATAGTGGAAAACGGGGTGGCGCTGGATTTCAGTGAGGAGCAGGCGACACAGATTTTAGCGCAGGAAGCGGTCACGGCCATCGTGGATTTGAAAATGGGAGACGCCTCTGCCACCGCGTGGGGATGCGACCTGACCTACGATTACGTCAAGATCAACGCCGATTACCGGTCCTGATCACCGGGCGGCTTAAAACCAATATCAGAGGGCATTTTTATTTCGATTTGAACTGCGGTTATGCCGCGGCAAGGAGGTTAGTGTGAGATGGAGAGTACAGAGATAACAAATGAGAACAGTATGGAGGAAGTACTGCAAAAAGCGGAGGTTTTAATCGAGGCGCTGCCCTATATCCAGCGTTTTAACCGCAAGATCATTGTCGTCAAATACGGCGGCAGCGCTATGGTGGATGAACAGCTAAAGCGCCATGTGATTCAGGATGTGACCCTGCTCAAGCTGGTGGGATTTAAGCCGATTATCGTACACGGCGGCGGCAAGGAGATCAGCCGCTGGGTGGAAAAATCCGGTATGGAGCCGGTGTTTGTAAACGGCCTGCGCAAGACGGACGAGGCGACGATGGAAATCGCCGAGATGGTACTCAACAAGGTCAACAAATCCCTGGTAAAACTCGTGCAGGAGCTCGGGGTCAACGCCGTCGGCGTCAGCGGAAAAGACGGCGGTATGCTGAAAGTAGAGAAAAAATATGCGGGCGGCGAAGATATCGGTTTTGTGGGCGAGATCACGGAAGTAAATCCCAAGATTCTCTATGATCTGCTGGAAAAAGATTTTCTGCCGATCGTGTGTCCTGTGGGCATGGATGAAGCGTTTGACAGCTACAATATCAATGCCGACGACGCGGCGTGTGCGATTGCGCGGGCCGTCTCCGCGGAAAAACTGGCCTTTTTGACCGACATCGAGGGCGTCTATAAAGACCCTGCGGATAAGCGCACACTGATCTCGGAGCTGACCGTGTCCGAAGCGAGGGAACTGATTACGGACGGATTTATCGGCGGCGGTATGCTGCCGAAACTAAACAACTGTATCGACGCGATCGAAAATGGCGTCTCAAGAGTGCATATTCTCGACGGCAGGATCGCGCACTGTCTGCTGCTTGAGATTTTTACCAACAGAGGAATCGGCACAGCGATTTTGGGGGATAAGGAGACGAGGTTTTACAGCGAAAAATGATTGTGATCGCTTCGGAATGGAGGTTACCATGAGTAAAGAACAGATTATTGAGCAGGCGGAAGAACATATTTTACATACTTACAACCGTTTTCCGGTGGTATTTGACCACGGGGAGGGCGTCTATCTGTACGACACCCAGGGAAAACAGTATCTTGATTTTGCGGCGGGTATCGCCGTATCCGCTTTTGGCTACGGCAATCAGGAGTACGGCGATGCGCTCAAAGCGCAGATCGACCGCCTGATACACACCTCGAACCTCTACTACAATGAGCCGATTGTCAGGGCGGCGGCGCGCGCCTTAGCGGCAAGCAAAATGGACCGCGTATTTTTTACCAATAGCGGGACTGAGGCGATCGAGGGTGCGATCAAGGCTGCCAAGAAATACGCCTACACGCGGGACGGCCATGCGGGCCATGAGATCGTTGCCATGAACCATTCGTTTCACGGCAGGAGTATAGGAGCGCTGTCAGTTACCGGCAATAAGCATTATCAGGAGCCGTTTGCGCCGTTGATGCCGGGCGTGAAGTTTGCGGATTTTAATGATCTTGAGAGCGTCAAGGCAATGATCAACGAGAATACATGTGCGATTTTGTTTGAGACGGTCCAGGGAGAGGGCGGCATCTATCCGGCCAGCCAGGCGTTTATGGAGGGGGTGCGCGCGCTCTGTGACGCGCACGATATTCTGCTGATTTTGGATGAGATACAGTGCGGCATGGGACGCAGCGGGGAGATGTTTGCCTGGCAGCATTACGGCGTCAGACCCGATATCATGACGAGTGCAAAAGCGTTGGGATGCGGCGTGCCGGTGGGAGCATTTTTTATGACGGAGCGCGTGGCAGAGAAATCACTGGCTCCGGGAGACCACGGCACAACCTACGGCGGCAACCCATTTGTGGGCGCGGCGGTAGATAAGGTTCTCGAAATGATGGAGAGAGACCGCGTGACGGATCATGTCAAGGAAATCACGCCGTATTTGGAACAGAAGCTAGATGAGCTCGCCGCAAAATATGATTTTATCAGCGGGCGCCGCGGCATGGGGTTATTGCAGGGGCTTGTCTGTGAGAAGCCGGTAGGCGCCGTCGCAGCCAAAGCCTTAGAGCGTGGTCTGGTCGTGATTACGGCAGGGAGCGATGTGATACGTTTGGCGCCGCCGCTGATCATTGAGCGGCAGCATGTTGATGAGATGGTGGAAAAGCTCGATGATGTGTTACATAATATGTGATGTGAGGAGAAGCTTGATTGGAAACGACAAGTAAACTGGCATTTGTGGTTGATTTTTAAAATGCGTGCGCAGATTTTCTCACACGGAAAAATGGGACTCTTGCAACCGACGCATAAGCCCCATTTTTTGTAATTTATGCAGCGTCGAAACGCAGTTTTAAATCAGTCCGGGTGCTGAAGGAAAAACTTGTATGCAGTTAAGGTTCCTCAAGGCAAAAGATTGAAAATTAAAATTATCAATCACGAGATTTGTGTCTGCGCGCTGCAAAGCCATAATGGCTTACACAAACTCGATATGCGCAAAAAGCAGCGCAAAAAGGGAGAAAATCATGGAGGTAAAATTGAAAAAACGGTTAGTGACGGCTATGGTTTTGGTGATCGCAATTGCATGTTTGGCAGCCGGTGTTCAAAGCGGCGGCGGAATCTATCAGCGCGGAGAATCCAAGAAAGAAGCGAAAAAAACGGAAGATTTGGCAGAGGATTATGAGACGGCGGACGCCGGGCTCACATTTTGGTACGCGGATGCCGATTACGAGGCTTTCTTTGAACAAGCATCACGCGATTATTATGAGGCGACCGGCATAAAAGTGCAGCCTGTGAGGAAAGAATCACTGGATTATATCGGTGAGGTTTATAGCGCTACGATGGAGGACGGGATATTCCCGGATGTGTATCTTTTGGCCGGAGACTTGTTGGAGGAGGCGTATCTTTACGGTCTGGCAGTCGAAGAGCGGGATGCGGTCGGTTACGAGGGAGTCTGCGAGCAGGCGCTATTGGCCGCTGTCTATGACAACCGCAGGATTGCTTATCCGCTCTCCTTTAACGGTTGTGTATTTGTTTACCAGAATGGCTATTTTGCGCAGCAGCCTGCCTCCCTGCAGGCGATAATCGACTATTCCAATGAAAATGAGCCGCCGGAAAATGTCGAGTATTTGCTGGAGTGGGACGTCAACGATCCGTTTTTTGATTTTCCATTTATCGCCAACAGTGTGCGCTTTGAGAAGAACGAACAAGGGAGTTTTGATGTGGTCTGCGACGAGGCGCTTTACCAGAAAGATCTGGAGTATTTTTCCGGGATATTACAGTCATTTTCCATGCACGCGGACACGGTCTCGAGGGATAAAGTCATAGAAGATTTTCTTGCAGGAAAGACGCTGTGCGCCATTGTGGATACGAAGTCGATCAAAGATCTGGAGGGTCACTCCTATTCCATGATGCAGATGCCCCGCCTCAACGAGGAGCTTGCGTCGGGCACTTGTGCGATGACGGATATGCTGGTGGTGAACGGGTTTTCCGGGCAAAAGGAAGAAGCGGCAGATTTTGCCAGGTTTGTAATGCTGGAAGAGGCGGATCAACTCTGGGAGATGACCGGTTATTATCCGGTGAGAAAAGCTCAAAACCTTGTGGATCGCGATATCATCGCCTATGATGCGTATGAAAATGCGGCGCTTTCGCCCGGTACGATAGATGCGCTGGACTTCTGGATTACCCTGCAGGAAACAATACGCAAATATTTTTGAATAGCACTTGTCATAATTTCATATTTTCGTTAAAATAAAAGTATCGGCATTGAGGACTCTTTCTTTTGATGAAAGAAGGAGATGCGGATGAGACAATACCAGAAAAGATTAATAGTAGGATTACTGATCTTAGGAGTTCTGCCTATTGCGGGCTGCGGCGGGAAGCAGCAGGTCTATTTGCAGACGGCAGATAATAAAATAGAACAGTCTGAGACCCAAATTTGCGAAGCGCTTGACGATCATATACCACAGACGGCGTTTGTCTATGTGTGCGGCGAAGTGGTGCGCCCCGCCGTCTATGAGCTGCCGGCGGGAGCAAGAATCTGTGAGGCGATTGCCATGGCCGGCGGTTTTACAGCCGATGCGGCAAAAGAGACGGTCAATCAGGCCGAACCGGTGGCCGACGGCATGATGATACGGATTCCGAGTAGTTCCGAGGCGGCAGTGGGGGGAGTGAGTGAGGCGTTTTGGCAGGCGGACGGTCTGCTGAATTTAA
>CAJTYI010000027.1 GCA_910584215.1 uncultured Roseburia sp.
CGCGGATTGTCAAACACTGAAAAGACGTATCACCCGATGCCCCAAAGAAGCACGCTTAGAACCTCTGGCATTTGCTCTATTCAGAAAAAAGCAGAGACTGTGGCGCCAACTCACGATGAATTGCCGCATTTACCTATCGAAAAAGTTAAAGTTTTGAATATTTGCGATAGAATAAATATGCAACACATAGGAATACTTATTCAGTCCAAATAATGGCTAATAACCTATACAACAAAACCAACAAGGATCTCGCGCACAACAAAAGATCTGCTCTGCCATTTTACCTTAATACCAGGTAAAACTGACAGAGCAGATCTTTATAAAAACTATTTTGTTTCTCACTCTTCCTTGACTACAATAGGCGTAATCACGATCTTATCCGCAGAAATATTTGTTTTGCGCTGAACGATGTCCTCCACCTGTGCCCGTTTGGCATCCGTTACCTCGCCCATATTAAGTACCACATCACAATTGTCATCCGTGATGCTAATCACCACATCCGTAAAACCTTTGGCTTCCAGAAGCATTTCCGCCGCTGCCTCTCTCTCGGCAATATCCGTCATTGCCACCATCTTATTGACTGCATCCTGTTTTAGTGCATCGTCGATGGTACTGCTGTTGACAATTTCAAGCAGCGCTTCCTTATTTTTAGAGCGCACCTGCTCTCTGTTGAGTTTCATCTCGGCCGCATAATCAAAATTGCCGACTGTGGTGGATGTAAGTACTGCCTCGCCGGGATTTTCGATACTTTCTTCGGCTCCCGCACTCGTCTCCTCGAGCATCTCCGTTGTATTTTCCGAAAGCTGTTCCGTATTCATATCCGTTGCGGCGATTTCCTCGCCAGTTCCCTCGTCCGTAAAAATCTCTCCCTCGAGTGCCAGATCTTCATCTGAAATTTCATACTCTTCTTTCGTCAAATCCGCCGAAACCTCGGCTGCAATTTCATCATCTGCGACATTGTTGTGCATGTAACTGAAATACCCTGCCACCGCTATCATAAGTGCAAGTGCTGTAATCACCAATTGATTTTTGCGAAATATTTTTTTCAATGCCATCCTCCTTTTAGGCTTATTTAACTATCATAATTTTATGACGGCGTCTCTTCGTTTATGCCTCACTTTTATTCTCCCATAGCAATCACTTTTATCCGATGTACCTCCACAGCAAAAAGCGCCTGCACCGCTTCCGTAATTTCCGTTTTTACTCTCGGTTTATCACCCCCTTTTGCGACCACCACCACCCCCTCGATGGACGGCTCCAGCTCTTTTTGCACATAGGGCGCCGACTCTGTGCCCTGTTCCGTAAACACGGTGACGCTGGTATTTTTGCTCTCCGTGACGGAGCGGCTGCCACCGCCTGTGTCGGTCTCATTGGTGGTGGAGCTCTCCCTGCTGATATCCTTTTCCACCACCCTCTCCCCCTTGTCTTTTATGGTTATCATGACTGATACATCCTCCACCCCCTGCATTCGCAAAAGCACCCGCTCCAACCGCCGTTCCAACTGGTTGACATAGTCTCTATCACTGTCAGAGACTGTCGCTTTCTCAGTGTTTGCTTCTGTCTCCTTTTGCTTTTTCTCGCCGTTTGGCAGCATCACGACCAAAAGCAAAACGCCGACCAAACACACTACCAGCCAATCCTGCTTTTTCATCTGCTTAAATTTGCCATGTTCTAAGATTTCTTTTAGCCCCCGCATACCGTGACTGCCTCCTCCTCCATCTGATAATAACCTGCCAGTTTTTCGCGCAGCTGCGCGAGCCCTTTGTCTATGCCGCCCGCATCGCTGCCGATTTCTACCGGAGCGACAAAGATATCACCCTCCATGCTTTTTTTCACCGTAAGGGAAATCCCCTGCATCGTATAGTCGTCCGCGAGATGAACCTCAACTTCGGTCGTCTCATAGCCCGCTCCGGCGGCAATCTGCCGCACGTCCTCGGCAATGGCAAGTTCATACTTCTTACGATAGTATTCATTTTGGGCAAATTCGATTCTGGCGTTGTCTCGCGACAATTCTTCCAAACCCTCCACAAACGCCTCATATTGAATCTGCTCAAAAAAATCTCCGCCGTCCCAAAAAAGGGACAGCAGCGGTGACAAAAAAGCAACTAACATAATCACGCCGGAAAAAAAACGAATGTATTTCTTATAATTTTCCCCGGGTACGATATACATAAATAATCCCAGCAGCACAAAAAGAATAAACAGCCCTCTGATCTGCTCCATATTACGTCACCCCGATTCCCGACATTGTCGTCGTGATGGCAATGGTCAGAAAAAATAGCGTCATGCTATACCCGGCCAGTTTCACATAGAGCACCCCGCCCTCCGCCATGCCCTTAAGACATCCCGCAATCCGCTTGTCGGCCACGGGTTCCGTCAAGGCTGCCGCCAGGCGGTAATAAAACGATAAAATCCCCATCTTGGCCATGGGTATCAGTCCGATCGCCAACAGAATAAGAAGCGCCGCCACCCCGACACAATTTTTAATCAACAGACCCGAACCCAGCAAAATATCCCGCACGCCGCCGACGGTATTGCCCACGCCCGGAATCATCGACGCCGCCTTGCCGATACCGCCGTAAACCAGCCGGTCTTTGGCCGGAAATATCATGCCCTGCACCACATTGAGCCCCAGTATAATGCCGCCCGCTGCCTTCATCCCAAAACAGATCGCCCCCTTGAGCAGATCGGTTAAATTGGCAAGTTTCGGCTCTTCAAAAAAGTAATTCAAAAGCTGCAACACGACATAGATGCGGATTGCCGGCATCAAAAATTTCAAAAACACCCACTGAATCAGATAAATTGCCAGAAATGCCGTCTGATAAAATCCGGCCGACGTCCCGGCACCCGTTGAAAATATCAGCGCCAGGCTAAGCGTGGGAACCAGCGCGCGCATAAAGTCAATCCCTTTCGTCAAGGTCTCCTCGGCGATGGCCGAAAAATTGACAAAACTCTGCATCAATAAAATTCCCAGCACACAATACACCAACATATAACAGAGCTTTGCTATGTACGCCAGTCGAAAGACCTCGCTGAAATTTTTTAAAATGGAAAAGCCCACTGCCAGCAACACAACTTGGGCCATCAGTTTTCTATTTTCCGATACCTCATAAAACAGCGCATCTTTCAGCCAGGCCACAAACATTTCCCCGCCTTCCTTTAGTCCGCCGTCTAAAAGCGTCTCAAATACCTGCGAAAACGCTACCTTATCCCTGGTCGCAAACAACTCTTCCTCCGTCAGGCTGTCCAAGTCTGTAAAATCCATCTGCGCGCGCAGATCATCCAGATAACTGTCCTCCTGCGCGGCCCCGACAGCCTGCGGATGATAGCCGAAGATACTGACCGCACAGAGAACCAAAATGGCGGCTGCGCGTGCGATACACTTTATCGTTATTTTGTTTTCCCATATCTGTCCCAGCATAGCGTCTCCTTTTCCCCTATGTAATCAGGCTTCCGATGGTCTCCAAAAAGACCGACAGCACCGGTATGCTCACCACCATGATCGACATTTTCGCAAACACCTCAATCTGACTGCCCAGCGCGGCAAACCCCGCGTCTTTACAGATATTGGTGGCAAATTCCGCCACATAGGCAATCCCTGTCATTTTAAGCAGCAGACCAATATAACGGCTGTCCACAGGGATGGCGCGTTCGAGCTCCTTCACGAAATCAATCACGGTCTCCAATTTGGTCATCAGGTAAATAAAAATACAGATACACACGGTGATACTGATATAAATACTGTACTCATTTTTCTCCCGCTTGAGTACAAGCGCCAACACCGTACCGGCAATGCCAAGAATGGCAATTTTTAAAATATCCATCTTTCCTGCTTCGCCTCCCAGCCTCAGAGCGCAAACAACGATTGCATGGTTTCAAACAGTTCATAGATATAAGGAATAATCCAAAACAGCACGATTAAAAGCCCGGCCAGACTGACAAGAAATGCGTGCTCGTCTCTGCCGCTATGTTTTAAAACCTGGCTGATCACTGTCACCAATATTCCCACCGCCGCAATTTTAAAGATCAAATTAACACTCATGTGGCCTCACTCCTCTTTTAAAGTAATAATATTATCAGCATAAATCCGCACACCACACTGAGTGTCTGGTACACTTTCTGCTTTTCTTTCTGCCCCGCCCTGCTCTGTTCGATCACAAAATCCAGCCGTTCCAGGCAAAGAGCCAGCTGTCTTTTATTTTCCTCGACACTGTTTCCAAAAAAAGTCCCCCCGGCGTCCACCACAATGGCAAGTTCTTCCTCCGTCAGCCCCAGCTCCTTTTGCGCCGCGCCAAATGTCTCCTGCCAGATCATTCTTCCCCCCGCCGCACTCTTCTCTGACAATGCCAGTTTAATCTCATCGAGCGCTTTTTGCAGGGCGGGAACCGTTGAGAGAGATTGTCCCAGCAATTGTTCCACCGGCTGCATCGCGTAAATTTCCGCATAAGAGATCGCGACAAATAAACGCCTGAGTTCATACAATAACTCTAAATGATCTGCCAATTCCTTCTTAAGCTGCATTCCGAATCCGACGCTTGCTGTAATAATCAGCAAACATCCAAACAGTCTCATTAGGCTCATACGTTTCACCATACTTTCCATATCATAATCAGCCTGCGTTCCAAACATCCATAACTGTAACCGTTCAGCCTTCGGCTTCCCTGTTACGGAATCCCCCCATTTAAGGTTTGACTGCGGAAAAGGGGCGGATTCTTTATTTATTAGACATTACTTGCTGCTACTTTCCGTCATAACGGCCGATACATTGATTGTGCTGATCATAAATTTCATAGCCTCTGCTGCCGTCCGCCGTCTTAAAAAGACGCACAAACCGTTCAAATACCCGCTGATGCAGATATTGCTTTTCTTCCAATTCTTCCATCGTCCCCCCGTGCGCCGTGGCAATCACTTTACAGCCGCTCACCGCAGCCGCCCGCACTGCCGCAAAATCTTCTTTTGTGCCGAGCTCATCGACCGCGATCACCTGCGGCGACATCACACGCAGCATAAGCTCGATACCGGCCGGTTTCCCGCACCCGTCGAGTACATCCGTCCTGCTCCCGACATCATTCTGCGGCCAGCCTTTTTCACACGCGGCTATCTCGGAGCGCTCGTCCACCAATCCCACTTTTTGGCCCATACCTTGTCCCTGTCCGTCGGAGATACTGCGGACCAGATCTCTAAGGCAGGTGGTTTTACCGACTCCCGGCGGGGAAAAAAGAAGCGTGTGACAGACCGCACCGTCCTTGTAAATATAGGGCAGCACCCTGGCGGCACAGCCTTTCTTTTCGTGAGCCACGCGTATATTTAAAAATGTCACGGGCGTCATCCCGGCCACACTCTGCCCGTCCATCGCTACATGGCCCGCCATGCCGACCCGATGCCCGCCGTCGATCGTGACAAACCCCTGCCGCATCTCTTCCCGGTAAGCGTAAAGCGAATAGCTGCTGATATAATTGAGCATTTCCGCGATATCCTCGCGCCCAATCATGGTCTCTCCCCCCTCAAGTCTTTTGATACCCGTGTCGTAGATCAGTTCGATCGGCTGCCCGATACGGACACGAATCTCCTCGAGCCCATCACCAGCCGCCCTTTTAGAGTTTGTCCGCCCCAAATCCTGCTCTCCCAGATAGGGCTCTAGGGCTTCGCGCAGGCGCAGCGGAAAAATCCTGCTCAGTTCCATAGCCATCCTCCTTTTTCCTCCGGCATATTCCATTGTATGATCCCGTCCGTTTTCTTATGACTATTTTCTTTTCACCTTGGGCTTTCCGCTAATCGAGTAGGGGAGATTTCTTCCCTACTCGCTGCGCGGGGTGCGTGCTGCAACAGCAGCTATTTTCACTTCGCACCCCTGCGCATAAAAAAGGCTACGCCTCATTCCTACGCCTTGCATATGAAATAATCCTTTAAAGTGAAAAAACTCCCCGCCTGCATGGACACTGATAGACATATGTCCTTGCTGGCGGGGAGTTTCCCCTGGTTTCAACACTCATAATAGATCTATGACTGTGTTTTATTTTACTCCGGCATCCGTATCACAATCATGCTGTCGACATAGCTGCCGTTATATTCCCGCGCTTCAAAATACCGCACGGATTCTTTTGCCGGATAAAGCGGCATATTATAAAATTCTTCGGATGCCCGGACGGCTTCAAGCTCCTCCCCGGTCGCCACGCATGTCTGCACGCCGAAGCAATAATTCCACAGACTTACATAATGATAAGGCACGTTGAGAAACGACTGGCTGCTGATGCCGACGATATCCGGCTTTAGCGCCGGAAGGTCCATCGTCTCGGCATCGTAATCGCCGATGATGGCCACTTTGGTCGTAACCGACCCAAACTCGCTTAAGTTCTCCATGCGGTCTAAAATATTGGCGGCAATGGCATACGATTTGTGGTAGCTCAAGTTCAGATGATAGTAGGCAATATTGCTGTTTACCACATTGTGGTACAGCAGCAGACATACCGCCGCAATGCCGCACCCGCGCAGGAATCGTTCCACGCGCTCCTTACCGTTTAGCTGCTGCAGCAAAAGAAGCATCAGCAGATAGAAAAAGCATACTCCCATCTCCATCAGCGTGTGATAGGTCACATAGGGCGAAGTGAAATTGATCAAAAAGGCGCCAACCGGCAGCAGACAGACTGCGATCACGGACGCCGCCAGTTCCAACGGCTTATGATACAACTGTTTTTTGATTACAAAATAAAGGGAGAGCGCCGCAAACAGCCCCAACAGGAGAAAATGGATCTCGGTATAAATCTGGCGGTCAAAACCGTCCTTTACGCCCAGCAGCTCCAAAAACTGTAGGACGGAACGCTTCAGCGCCTGTTTGTATTCGCCAAAAGACATCATTCCCATCGCATTGACGCCCTGGTAGCTGCTCAGCTCATAGTTAAGCCTCGCCATAAAAATCTTCTGCGCTAAAAAATAAAGAACCGCCCCACCGGCCAGCATGACAGGGTACTTCCAGTCACGCCTCACGGCCTCCATAAAATGCAGACGCTCAAATGCGTACTGTTTGACAATGAGCAAAAGAATCAAAATCACTGCCGTCCCCACATATGCCTGGTAGGTTGCCATACTGAAACACAGACAGACCATTGCCGGAAAGATTCCCAGTTTCGGGAAACGCCAGACAAGATAGACGGACGCCGTCGCCAGCAAAAATGCCAGCATATAGGGGTCGGCTGTGTACATATAGGCAAAAGACGCTACGACGGTGGGAAATGAGACAAACACGCCCGCAGTCAGCACGATCAACAGCGTATCGTTCATCTCAAACAGTTCCACGATCAAAATCATTGTCAGACTGATGTAACAAAGGGACAGCATGCCGTTCACCCAGGGCAGATCAAATTTGGACGACAATAGCCCCGCATAGTGAAGTCCCCATCTCCCCAGATAGAACGTGTCCCCGACACCCTGAAAATTAAACATACTGTCCCATATGGGCAGAAAATTAAAAAAACGGTAGGCATGCGCCATAAGGCCAATCACCCAAGTCGCAGCCACAGCCGTTTTCCACTCCTTTTTTAAGATTATATTTTTTCCAAATAACGTAAACTCCATCAATAAAATTTATCCTTTTCTTCTGTCGTGCCAAAATATTACTATCCCGCAGATATGGCACTCGATACCATGTTTTCTATATGAAGCAAAACGCAACAGTGAAGCCCAGACTGAACTGTTACAGCAAAACAACGGATGGCCGCACAAACGCGGCATCCGTTGTCTTATCCTCTGATGTAAAATATGAACTTATCGGCAAGCGAATCATTGACACGCGCTTACTATTTTAAACCGGGTACGCACCGTTTTTGGTGTCTGCGACAGAGGCATCCACTTTCTTTTGCTGCGCCTCACGGTACTTAAAGAACTCGGTTGCAACCTGCGGGAACAGCGCGTAGGATAACACATCCTCGTCCTGCTGCTTCCACTGTTTCATCTCCGCCTCGATCTTATCTAACTCTGGCTCAAGCAAATCCGCGTATCTGCAGGTAACGACATCTTTCTTCTCCTCGCCGAGAACTTTGTCGATCACTTCGGGATTGAACGGCTTTACGGTCTGGCCATATTTTCCAAGCAAAACGTCCTTAAACTGGCCGTTCACCATCTTATAGCGCTCGCCGAAAAGAACATTAAACACTGCCTGCGTACCTACAATCTGCGAAGACGGTGTAACGAGAGGCGGCTCGCCAAGGTCTTTGCGCACTCTTGGTATCTCCTCTAACACCTCCGTAAATTTATCCTCAGCATTCTGCTCTTTAAGCTGTGAAACCATGTTAGAGAGCATACCGCCAGGCACCTGATACAATAAGGTCTGGATATCCACACCCAATACTTTCGGGTTCATCAGGCCGCTCTTTAACGCTTCCTCGCGCATCGGCTTAAAGTAGTCGGCGATCTCTTTTAAGAGCATCTGGTCAAATCCGGTATCATACTCCGTGCCGCGGAACGCCTCTACCATTACTTCCGTGGCAGGCTGTGACGTACCCAGCGCGAACGGAGACATCGCGGTATCAATAATATCGACGCCTGCCTCGATTGCTTTCATGTAGGTCATGGAAGCCACACCGGACGTATAGTGTGTGTGAAGTTCTACCGGAATCGTGGTGGAAGACTTCAATGCCTTTACAAGCTCCTCTGCCTGATACGGGGTCAAAAGACCGGCCATATCCTTGATACACAGAGAGTTTGCCCCCATATCTTCTACTTTTTTGGCGATATCCGTCCAGTAATCAAGCGTGTAGGCATCGCCCAGGGTGTAGGACAGCGCTACCTGCGCATGTCCTTTCTCTTTATTACATGCCGTAACTGCCGTCTGTAGATTGCGGATATCATTCAGACAGTCAAAGATACGGATAATATCGATACCGTTTGCAATCGACTTCTGTACAAAATACTCCACCACATCATCCGCATATGGACGGTAGCCTAAGATGTTCTGGCCGCGGAAGAGCATCTGCAGTTTGGTGTTTTTAAAGCCTGCTTTGAGCTTGCGGAGGCGATCCCACGGATCTTCTTTTAAAAAGCGCAATGATGCGTCAAATGTCGCACCGCCCCAGCACTCTACCGCATGGTAGCCGACCTTATCCATCTTGTCGATAATTGGCAGCATCTGCTCGGTCGTCATTCTTGTTGCAATCAGAGACTGATGCGCATCGCGCAGCACGGTCTCCGTTATTTTAATTGGTTTTTTTCCAACTCCTGCCATGATAATTCTCTCCTCCTTAAATTCCGAATATCGCCATAAATACACCGGCTGCTACAGCGGTACCGATCACTCCGGCAACGTTAGGCCCCATCGCATGCATAAGCAAAAAGTTTGTCGGGTCTTCCTCCGCGCCCACCTTCTGTGACACGCGGGCGGCCATAGGAACGGCAGACACGCCTGCGGAACCAATGAGCGGATTGATCTTGCCTTTTGTGAGCCAGCACAACAGCTTACCGAACAAAACTCCGGCAAGCGTACCGAACATAAATGCCACCAGACCAAGCATAACAATCTTTAATGTTGTAAAATTCAAAAACGCCTCCGCGCTGGTGGACGCTCCAACAGAAGTTCCGAGCAGAATTACGACGATATACATCAGCGCATTGGACGCCGTCTCGGAAAGCTGGCGCACTACGCCGCACTCGCGGAAGAGGTTGCCGAGCATCAGCATACCGACAAGCGGAGCCGTTGTCGGCAGAATCATGCAGACAACGATCGTAACAACGATCGGGAAGAGAATCCTCTCCAGCTTGGATACCGGACGCAGATTCTGCATCTTGATCTGACGCTCTTTCTTCGTGGTAAAAAGCTTCATAATCGGCGGCTGGATAATCGGTACCAGCGCCATATAAGAGTATGCCGCCACGGCAATCGGCCCCATCAGACCGGACTGACCCAGCTTACCCGCAAGGAATATGGAAGTCGGACCGTCGGCGCCGCCGATGATGGAAACGGCTGCGGCTGCCTTGTCGTTAAACTTAAATAAAATTGCCAAAAAGTATGCGCCAAAGATACCGAACTGTGCCGCTGCACCGAGCAAAAAGCTGATCGGATTGGCAATCAAAGGCCCAAAGTCTGTCATCGCTCCCACGCCTAGGAAAATCAGGGATGGAAGGATTGACCATTCGTCCAAAATATAAAAATAGTGTAACAAACCACCCACGCCATTGCTCATCTGTTCGGGCGTTGCAAAAATATCCGGGTAGATATTTACCAGCAGCATACCGAACGCGATTGGAACAAGCAGCAACGGCTCAAACCCTTTTTTGATTGCCAGAAACAGGAACACACACGCTATGAAGATCATAGCATAATTTCCGACTGTGAGGTTAAAAAAGGCTGTCTGATGCAGGAGGTTGCTGATAGTCTCCGTAAAGTAACTCATTGTAATCCTCCTACTATTAGTTTAAGGTAGCCAGTAAAGCGCCTGCTTCTACCATATCTCCGACATTTACATTAATGCTGGCAACGGTGCCGTCCTGCGGAGCAACCACCGGTGTCTCCATCTTCATGATCTCAAGGACTAACACGGTATCACCTTTCTTGACTGCGGTGCCCGCTGCCGCCTCGATCTTAAAGACCTTGCCTGCCGCGCCCGCCTCAATCTTTACGCTGCCCGCTGCGCCTGCCGGAGCCGCAGGTTTTGCTGCCGGAGCCGCCGCTGGCGCTGCCGCGCGTTTTGGAGCCGCTGCCGGCGCACTGACCGCACCGTTCTCCTCCACCGTTACATCATAGACATTTCCGTTTACCGTAATCGTATAGCTTTTCATTCTTATTATCCTCCTACTTATATTGATCTTACTCTGTTACCATTCTTTTAACAAGTTTAGATGTTTTTCTCACACTAGCGTCTGCGGATGGAGCGCACCACCAGACCGTCCGCCGGTGTTCCCTCGCTCGCCGCGATCGCCGCCGTGATGACAGCGACCAGCTCTAAGTCATCGGTGAGCTGCTCCGTTACCGGAGCCACAGGCACTACGACCGTTTCTTTGGCTGGCTCTTCCTCTTTCGTTCCGGCAAACTTTTTCTGGAGCACCGGAATCAGATTAAACGCGTAAATAATCAGACTGATGAGGATGAGAACGATAAATACAGTGCCCATGCCCATCAGGGTATTGAGACCGGCTTTTCCCATCTTTTCGCCCAACGTATACACCAGGTCTGCATTGATGTCTTTTTGTTCTAACTGCTTGGATTCATAATTATACTCATACACAAACGTCACACAGACTTCCCGCTCTTCAAAAACGGCGATCTGTTCTGTCGTGACGGTGTCTTGTGTCTTGGAGATCGTAAATTCGCCAAGTCCCACATATGCACCCAAATCCTGGGTCGCCTCAGACCATGAATTTACTAACTTCTGAACAACTTCATCATTGTATGTCTGGAAATATTGCTTCTGCTCCTCCGTCAGAGTGGACAGCATATCAATATTTTGCTCGGCGATATACTCAAACTCCTCATAGCTCATGCCGAAATAGTCAACATCTCTGGGGTCCGGGCCACATGCCGCCAATCCTAAAACCATACAGACAAGACAAAGTAATAATGATAATTTTTTCTTCATGACTTCACCTTTCTATTTTGTTCCATGCTTCTTATCCGGCACGCCTGCGCATTTGGTATATAACAGTTCAAATGCATTTACCAGATATTTTCTGGTATCTGCCGCGTCGATGACAAGATCCACATATCCTCTCCTCGCTGCGGAAAGAACACTCGACTGCAGTGCGTCATACTCTTTGGCCTTCTCTGCAAGGACATCTGCGGAAGCCTCTGCATACATGATCTTTGCCGCCATCTGTGCCTCCATCATGCCGACCTTCGCATCTTTCCACGCATATACAAAATCGGCGCCTACCGACTTAGAGTTCATCGCCACATAAGCGCTGCCGTATGCCTGTCCGGTAATCAGATTCAGTTTAGGACATGTGGCGGAAGCAAACGCGCTCGTCATACGGGCAACGGCTTTCGCAAGATTCTTCTCCGCACACATCGTAGCCTTGTAGCCTTTGACATTTGTGATTGTGAGCACCGGAATCTCATAAGCGTCACAGTAGGAGACAAACTCAGCCGCCTTATTGCAGCCCCGCGCGCTGAGCACCGGCTCAAACGCTTCTGTCTTTTTACCCTCTTCGTCATAGACCTCCGTACAGTTTGCCACTGCACCCACGGTCATGCCGTTCAATTTGATAAAGCCCGTCACCATCTCTTTTGCGAAACCGGCCTTGGTCTCAAAAAATACATTGTGATCGGAAATCTGGCCGAGCAGATATCTTGGATCGCCCTTCATCGCCTCCATGCTCTCACATACGCGGTTCAAATCATCAGTGCAGTCATCGGTGTAGACGTCCCCCTCGTTGTTTAACGGAAGCATAGTCACAAGCGCACGAATCTTTCCGAGAATCTCCTCCTGTGTGCCGACAGCGTCAATGCATCCGTTCTCCTCGCTGGCAAAATCTGCCGACGCGGTGTCACATTTCTCCACGCGGTTGCCCTCAATGGCGTTCGGAGCGTTGATAAACATTTTACCTTTGGAAGACTCCATAAATGCGAAATCACTGAGTGCCGGCACAACGGCAAGGCCGCCGCCACAGTTGCCGAAAATAGCCGTAATCTGTGGAATCACACCGGAAGCAGCCACTTCTTTCGTGTAGATCTGTCCAAAACCGTCCAGCGCGTCCACGGACTCCTGCAAACGCATACCTGCGCAATCAATCAGTCCGATGACAGGAGCGCCCATCTTCATCGCCATGTCATAGACAGCCGCGATCTTCTTCGCATGCATCTCGCCGATCGTGCCGTTTAACACGGAAGCGTCCTGGCTGTAGACAAATACCAGACTGCCGTCGATCTGTCCATGACCCGTGATTACACCGTCGGAAGGTGTATCCGCCGCGGCAAGATTAAAATCCGTACTCCTTGCGGTTACGAGAGAACCGATTTCCACAAAACTGTTCTCGTCGACTAACATGGAAATGCGCTGCATCGCCATGCTATCATTACTACTATTCATTCTTTTGCCCTCCATCTATAAAATGTTTGCCCTGCGACAGGCTTCATAGTGAATAATGTAAATTTAAAAAAATCACAAATTCCGCTATATTAGATTATAGTAATTTTTATGAAAGATTTCAAGTAATATCGTTAATTTTTTGACATTTTTTGTTACGTTATTTACATGCTGTCTTGCCGCCGACTTTCTTACAGCCACAAGAGCTCACGGACGCGCAAAAGACACCATGCAAAATCTATTTTTTCAATGTTTTTTGCTGCAACCACACGGCACTCTTTGAGCACTTCATCACCCAGCTGATAACGGATGCGCCCGACTACCGCCCCCTGCTCCACAGGGGCTGCCAGATGGCCCACGACGTCGTAACTGATCGTGATCTCCTCCCCGTTTTTCACCAGCAGCTCCTCTGTCCCCTCGCCATCTAACACTTCCACGGGCATAAAGACATCGCCTCCTATGGTGTCTCCCTGTCCTCCCTCGGTTTTCATCGGCTGCAAATACCGCTCGTCGATGGGATAATCGGCGAGACGCTTTTTGATAAAGTTCTCGATGCCATAGTTCATCAACTTTTTGGTGTCCGCCCATTTGTACGTCTTGTTGTTCGGCCAGCCGCAAGCGAGCAGCGCGACAATATAGGTTCGATCGCCCCTCTTTAGGGCGCCAATATAACAATAGCCGGCGTTTCCGGTAAATCCAGTTTTACCCGAGAGCGCCCCCTCCATCATCTGCAAAAAGGCGTTGTGATTGTTGCAGTGATAGCTTTTTTTTCCCTGTAAATCCGTAAACGAATGGCTGGCGGCGCGGGTCACCGTTAAAAACTCCTCGGCCACGGGAGACTGACTGATGCAATAGCGCATAATTAATGCAAGGTCTGTGGCAGTCGTATGGTGAAAACCGTTTTCATCTGTGGCGTCTAAACCGTTGGGCGTGATAAAATAGCTGTCTTTACAGCCGATCTCTTTGGCCTTGTTATTCATCATCACCGCAAATCCCCGCGTGTCTCCCGCGATATGTTCCGCGATCGCCACCGCGCAGTCATTAAAAGACTCTAACATCAGGCCATACAGTAAATCTTTGAGGCGAAACTGCTGCCCCTCCCGCATCCCCAGCCGCACTTTCGGCTGCGATGCCGCGTAGGAGCTGACCGTCACCTCGCTGTTTAGATCACAGTTTTCCAGCGTCAGAATACAGGTGAGTATTTTTGTCGTGCTGGCGTTGGCCATCGCCTCTTCGCCGTTTTTGGCATAGAGGACCCGCCCGGAATCCCCGTCCATCAACACGGCGGATTTTGCATAAAGCTCCGTCTCCTTCGGCGGCTCGAGCGCATACATCTGACGGGTTGGAATCAATACATGGAAGATCGTAAGAAAAGTGAGAACGATAGAGAAAATTTTTTTCATTGCTTTGCTCCGGCATAAATCTGCTCGTAAAATCCTATTCTTTTATTTTTAATTTAGAACGCAAAAAAGCCGGGGCTATATCCCCAGCTTTACATGCATCTCGGCTTCCGCCTCCTGTTTAAATTCTTCCATCTGTACCGTGCTAAGCACCGGCAGATCTTCTACCGACTGTACGCCGAAGCTGCGCAAAAAGTCCTCTGTAGTGCCAAAAAGCAACGGTCTTCCGGGGGCATCGAGCCTTCCCAGCTCCGTTACCAGATTATATTCGACCAGCTTGTTCACCGCATGGTCGCTGGAAACACCGCGTATCTTCTCGATCTCAGCCTTTGTCACCGGCTGCTTGTAGGCGATAATTGACAAAGTCTCCAACAGCACGTCCGTAAGCACATGGCGCTTTGGCTGCTTGGCAATGCGAATCAGATATTCGTACATTTCATTTTTGGTGCACATCTGATAGGAGCCCTCAAGCTCGATGATTTTTACGCCCCGATCACTCTGCTCATACCGCTGCATCATCCCTTCTACCAACTCTTTTGTCTGCTCTTTCGGCAGCTCTATAGCCGCCGCAATCTTATCAAGCTCCACGGAATTGCCCATCGTAAAAAGAATCGCTTCGATAATCGCTTCGTACTGTTTTCCTTCTTCCATCTATTGATTCCTTCCATCACTTTGCGGCTGTTACGCTACGCCACAACTCTTGACCAGATATTAATATCGTCAAACGTATGCTCTTGTTCTATGTAAATCTTGCCCGTCTTCATCAGCTCCAAAACCGCCAGAAAGGTGACAACGATCTCCACCTTGCCGGACTGCGCCTCCAAAAGTGCGCGAAAACTAAACTGGCGGTGCGTCGCACAGTACGCCTCCAGAAATGCCGTCTTCTCCTCCAGCGACACCTCTTCTTTTTCGATATTGCCAAATTTGGAACGAATCGGGTCGACCTTGTTGGCCTGCCTGCGCATGATGGCACGAAAAATATCGTTCAATTTTTTGAGTGTGACATCCGATACCAGCTCGTCCAAATCAACCGGCTCCTCGTATTCCCTCACTTCCCTGGGTATTGTCGGCACTTTAAACATGACGCGCTCTGCGCCGATCTGCCTGTCTTTTAGCTCATTTGCCATACATTTGTACATCTTGTATTCTAACAACTGTTTTACCAGTTCCGCACGCGGGTCGGCTTCCTCCTCGTCCTGCGTCTCTTTTGCCGGAAGAAGCATGCGCGACTTAATGTCAATCAGTGTCGCCGCCATGACTAAAAATTCACTCATGACATTTAAGTCCTGCCGCTGCATCTCGGCAATATACGCCAAATACTGATTGGTGATCTCCGCGATGGGAATGTCATAGATATTCACTTTATTCTTTTCTAACAGATGCAAGAGCAGATCTAACGGCCCCTCAAACACCTGCAGTTTCACTGTCAACTCCATCTCCGTCTCATCTCCCATTTATGGCCACCCGGCAACTTAAAAAAGACAACTGCCGGCCTATAGCTTTATGCCAGCTTTTTTATTCTACCTTGGATGAACCAAAAATTCAAGAAATTTTTGCCAGAGATGAATCATAATTTTCATTCCTGTCGACTAGAATAGACTATAGTACCTGTTTTGGGAGGTTTATCTTGAAATTTTTACCTATCTCAATTTCCCGTTATATACGCCGCATATTATGTTTTGTTCTACTCGTTCACATAATGTTCGGAGCTCTTATCTCTGATGTCCCGCTTACCGCAAGCGCAAAGACACTTTGCGCCGCCGAAGTCCAAAATTCACAGACGGCGGAATCCGCCGCCACGGACACCACGCCAAAGAGCGCCACACCCGACGGCGCCGCTGACACCACCACTAATAATGCCACATCCGACGGCGCCGCCGACACCACCACTAATAATGCCACACCCGACGGCGCCGCTGACACCACCACTAATAATGCCTCGCCCGACGGCGCCGCTGACACCGCCCCTAATAGCGCCTCGCCCACAGCAGACTTATCCATCTCCGCGCCCAGCGCGCTCTTGATGGAAGCCTCCACCGGCACGGTGATCTATGAAAAAAATGCCCACGAAATTCTGCGCCCCGCCAGCATCACCAAAATCATGACCCTGATTTTGATTTTTGACGCGCTCGCCAAAGGACAGATTCAGCTCGAGGACACGGTAACTGTCTCCGAGTATGCCGCCAGCATGGGCGGCTCCCAGGTATTTTTGGAGGCGGGCGAGACCCAAACCGTGGACACGATGATAAAGTGCATCAGCGTCGCCAGCGCCAACGATGCGTGCGTCGCCATGGCGGAACACATCTTTGGTTCAGAGAGTGAATTTGTGCGCCAGATGAACGAGCGCGCCAAGGGACTTGGCATGAACGATACTTCGTTTGTCAATTGCTGCGGCCTCGATACCGACGGCCACCTCACAAGCGCCTACGACGTGGCGTTGATGTCCCGGGAACTCACGAGGCGTTATCCCCAGATACATAATTACAGCACGATCTGGATGGAAAATATCACGCACGTCACCGCCAGAGGGTCCAGCGAATTTGGGCTCACCAACACGAACAAACTGATTCGGCAGTATGAATATGCCACCGGACTAAAAACAGGCTCTACCAGCCTTGCGAAATACTGTGTTTCCGCCACCGCCGTAAAAGACGGCATGGAGCTGATCGCCGTCATCATGGCGGCTCCGGATTATAAGGTCCGTTTCGCGGACGCCACCACTCTGCTCACATACGGGTTTGGCAAATGCCGCATCTACACGGATGAAAATACTGATGCACTGCCCGATCTGCAAGTAAAAAAAGGCAAGCAGGAGACGGTTTCTTTAGCCTATGGCACGCCATTTTCCTACATCAGCACCGACGGCAGCGATGTGACCGCGATTGAAAAAGAAATCCAGCTGCCAGAATACGCAAAAACACCGTGCAAGAAAGGGGACAGTGCCGGAAAAGCCGTCTATTCCCTGAACGGAAAAGAGATCGGGAGCGTCGATATCGTCTATCTGGAATCTGTCGACACCGCAGATTACAGAGATTATTTCCTTAAGATACTCTCCCGCTACGTCCGTTTATAACTTGCACGAAGTCCCCTATAACAGCGGCGCAAACAGGCGAAGGAGTGACTGTAGGATACGCACAGGCAAAGCCCTGTTGCAACAAAAATCGAGCGTTATCTCCCTGGAGATGCCAAAGGTATCCACAAAGTCCTCTTTCACCTGGGCCACCGCCTCCGTCTCATACATCCACACGCCGCACTCAAAATGAAGATAGAGACTGCGAAAGTCGAGATTCACGGTGCCCACAGTCGCGACCACATCATCCGAGACGAAACACTTGGCATGAAGAAAACCGGGTGTATACTGGAAAATCCGCACCCCCGCCTCCAGCAGTGGACGGTAATACGCCTGTGTCAGCAGATACACCGTCCGCTTATCGGGGATACCGGGTGTGACGATGCGCACATCAATCCCGCTCTTCGCGGCATTGCACAGGGAAATCAACATTTCCTGATCGACAATCAGATAGGGCGTAAAAATATAGATATACTGTTTTGCCCGGTTTATCATGTTGAGATAAATATTTTCTCCGACGTTCTCCTGTGCCAGCGGACTGTCCCCATACGGCTGCAAATATCCTTTGTTTGCACCGGCGTCAGCCGCAATGTGGGCAAGGAAGCGCGCATAATCTTCCTCCTCCCTTTTGATATACCGCCACATTCCAAGAAACATGACGGTCAAATTTCTAACCCCCTCCCCCTCAAGGCGCAGCACGGCATCCTTCCAGTAACCAAACCGTTCGGTCCTGTTGATATATTCGTCCGCCAGGTTGATTCCTCCTGTATAGCCTATTTTGCCGTCCACCACCATAATTTTGCGGTGATCACGATTATTCATGATCACAGACAAAAAGGGCCGGAACGGATGAAAGACAGCGCAGGGTATTCCCCGCGCCTCCATATCTTTCGCAAAATCTTTGGGCAGTGTGGCAACGCACCCGACGTCATCATAGATGAAGCGCACGAGCACCCCCTCTTTTACTTTCTGCTCGAGGATGGAGAGAATCTCGCAAAACATTTCCCCTTTTTCCACGATATAGTATTCCAAAAATATAAACTTTTCTGCCTGACGCAAATCTTTGAGCATCACCGGATAGGCGTCTTCCCCGCATCGATAATAGCAGGCATCGGTATTTTGATAAATCGGATACCCGGCTTTCGTCCAAATATAATGGAACTGCCGGTATACAGACAAGTCTTTCGTTTTTAGTTCTTCGACTGTCGCTTCTCTCTGAAGCAGATAGCCGCGCATAATCCGGCTCACGGCTGCCATGCGCTCTCTGGCTCGTTTCGTCAGTCCCACACGACCGAAAAACACATATAACAGGACGCCAAACAGTGGGGATAGCAAAATTAAAAATGTCCACGATAGTTTTTGGAGCGGGTTCGTCCAACGATTTACGATCACCAGTACAAGCACGATGGCAAAGGCGCGCACAATCAAGCTGGTATACGCGTACTGGTAGCTGAATTTCCAAAACATAAAACATATCCACGCAAACTGCAGGACTATGGTAAAACCGACCAGAAATAATCTGCCAAACAGCAGATGCACGATTCTTTTCACCCGGCTCTCCTTTCCTGGATATCTCTCCGTTTTTATCGCAGCAGATTCTCTACATGAATCTGTCCCCAGCATTTCTTTTTCATTTGCTCTCCCCTAGGATATGCCCGCTCATACACGCGAAGCTTCATTTCCGCCGGAGACAGATAAGGATATCTTTCAAACGCGAGCGCCAAAGCTCCCGTCACCACCGGCGCCGCCATCGATGTGCCGCTCTTTACCTGATATCCTTTGCCATTTCTGCTGCAACTGACAATATTGGTGCCGGGAGCCAAAATCTCCGGCTTTACGATGCAGCACTCCGTCGGTCCTCTGCCGCTGTAGCCGCTGTTTAGCCCTCTGGCCGCGATGATATCGTCATCGGAGCTTCCCACCGTCAAAATCCGCCGGGAGATGCCGGGAATCGTGACGGAATTTTCTCCCGGCCCGTTGTTTCCTGCCGCCGCGACTACCATGATCCCGCTGTCCCATATCTCATTGACCGCCGAGAGCAGCGCTTCCTGCTCGCTGAGCCCGGCGCTCGGCAACATGCCCACCGAAATATTTAAAACGCGGATATGATACTGCTCTTTTACAGAAATCAGCCACTTAGCGCCCTCGAGCACCGTGGAAGTTGAGCCGTTTCCTTCCGCATCCAATACTTTCAGCATGACAATATTGGCCTGCGGCGCCACTCCGCTCGTCTTTCTGCCGCCCCTGCCGTTTCGGTCTCCCGACATACTCCCGTCTCCCGCCACAATTCCCGCGACATGCGTGCCGTGCCCATTGTCGTCATACATGTGGTTCTTGCCGTTGCAGAAATCCCGAAACGCGAGAATCCTGCGTCCAAAATCCTGATGCGGCACAATTCCGGTGTCCATAAAGGCCACCGTGACACCCTTCCCGCTGAGTCCCTGTCTATATGCATAATCCGTATGGATTAATCGTTTTACACGTTCCATAAAAATACGTTTATTATTATCCTGATCCATTTTTATTATTTTATGCAGGGACAACTCTATTTGTGTGGTATGGCGTCGTCCGTTCTCAACGGGCAAACAATGCTATTATCCCAAAATATTCTCCAACAAAAAAGCTGCCACATTAAGCAGAAATCATACAATATCAGGCCGTTTGCAAATAAAACAACCTCTATATCGTAAACTTCATTCTTAATGTGACAGCCCTATCCCGCAAAAGCTTACGCTTTCGCCGGCACGTCTTTGATGGAAAAGCTGATTCTTCCCATTTTATCCTTGCCAAGGCAGACAACTTTCACCTTGTCACCCAGCGTCAGAACATCCTCCACACGGTTGATACGCTCTTTGGCGATCTTCGATATGTGGACCATGCCCTCCTTGCCCGGAGCAAACTCTAAAAATGCCCCAAATTCTTTGATGCTGACTACGGTGCCCACAAACAACTGGCCCTCCTCAAAGTCGGTGGTGATGATCTGAATCATTTCCACTGCTTTCTGCATCATCTCTTTATCTGTACCACAGATCGACACTGCGCCGTCATCGGAAATATCAATCTTGACACCGGTGCGGTCGATGATCTCATTGATCGTCTTGCCCCTCTGTCCAACCACATCGCCGATCTTGGCCGGGTCAATCTGAACCTGAATGATCTTCGGCGCGTACTCACCGACCTGTTTTCTCGGCTCTGCGATCGCCTTTGACATGACTTCATCCATGATGTAAAGTCTTGCCTCTCTGGTTCTGGTGATGGCCTCCTCCACGATGGGCCTGGTAAGGCCGTGAATCTTAATATCCATCTGGATTGCAGTGATACCCTTGTGCGTTCCGGTCACCTTAAAATCCATATCGCCAAAGAAATCTTCCAGTCCCTGGATATCGGTCAGCACGATATAATCGTCATCGGTATCTCCGGTGACAAGCCCGCAGGAAATACCCGCCACCATAGCCTTTATGGGCACGCCTGCCGCCATCAATGCCATACAGGATGCACAGGTCGAAGCCATAGACGTAGAACCGTTGGACTCAAAGGTCTCGGAGACGGCACGAATCGCATAGGGGAACTCCTCCTCGCTCGGCAGAACCGGCATCAGCGCCTTCTCGGCCAATGCGCCGTGGCCAATCTCACGACGGCCCGGCCCGCGGGAAACTTTCGTCTCACCGACCGAATAAGACGGGAAATTGTAGTGATGCATATAACGCTTGTTTGTGACATTCTCATCCAGCCCGTCTACCTTTTGCATTTCGGAGAGGGGCGCTAAAGTCACGACATCGCAGATCTGCGTCTGCCCGCGCGTAAACATGGCGGAACCGTGTACTCTCGGAATCAGATCAACTTCAGCCGCCAGCGGGCGAATCTGGTTGATCGCACGCCCATCAGGACGCTTGTGATCTTTTAAAATCATCTTGCGCACGGTTTTCTTCTGGTACTGATAGACTGCCTCGCCAAGGATGGCAAGCCACTCCTCGTTCTCTGCAAACGCCTCCTCCAACTTTTCGGTGATCGCGCGGATATTTTCTTCACGCTTTTGCTTTTCATCGGTAAATACCGCCTCTTCCATCGCCTCAGGCGGAACGATCTCGCGAATGGCCGCAAACATCTCGTCGGGAATCGCACAGCTCGTATACGCGTGTTTTGGTTTGCCGACCTCCGCTGCGATCTTATTGATAAAGGCAATGATCGTCTGGTTGATATCATGGCATTTATAGATCGCTTCTATCATCCTGGCCTCGGGAATCTCGTTGGCCCCGGCCTCAATCATGATTACTTTCTCTGCTGTTGACGCGACCGTCAACTGTAAATCTCCGTTGTCCCACTGTTCCTGGGACGGGTTCACGATAAATTCACCGTCGATCAAGCCCATCTGCGTCATAGCGCACGGTCCGTCAAACGGAATATCAGAAATCGTGGTGACGAGCGCCGAACCGATCATACCGACAACTTCCGGACGGCACGCAGGATCTACAGACATAACCATATTGTTGATGGTAACGTCGTTGCGGTAATCCTTTGGAAACAGAGGACGCATCGGACGATCAATCACGCGCGACGTCAGCACGGCATTTTCGGATGCCTTGCCCTCTCTCTTGTTAAATCCTCCCGGAATTTTACCGACAGAATACATTTTCTCTTCAAACTCCACACTGAGCGGGAAAAAATCAATACCGTCTCTTGGCTTGTCCGATGCGGTGACGGTGGATAATACGGTGGTATCACCGTACTTCATCAGCGCCGCTCCGCTTGCCTGGGCACACACTCTGCCGATATCCACGGTTAAAGTCCTGCCCCCCAACTCCATTGAAAAACTCTTGTACATGTCTTATGACCTCCCTTAAATGTGCAGAAGCCCCGAAACTACTGAAATATCCACAGTGGCGCCTGTATGCATTTCAGTGGTCTCGGAAACTGTTTCTGCTTTTCCTGTATTTTTATCGAAAAATAGAGCGGGATAAACTGCTCCGCTCTATTTTTCTGCCGGACACATGTGTCCGGCAACCGATACACAAATTATTTTCTAAGACCCAAACGCTCAATCAAAGAACGATATCTCTCAATATCAGTCTTTTTCAGATACGCCAATAAACCTCTTCTCTGACCTACCATCTTCAAAAGACCTCTTCTCGAATGGTGGTCATGGATGTTATTGGCCAGATGCGCATTTAACTCCTCAATACGAGCTGTCAAAATTGCGATCTGAACCTCCGGGGAACCTGTATCACCCGGTGTTCTGCCGTACTGTTCGATAATAGCCTGTTTCTTTTCCTTTGCGATCATGTTGTCATCCTCCCAAATTAATGTATTGTATTTAGAATCACGCACGCTTGTGCGCTTCCGGGATCTGCATCCTCGATGCTTCCCACCGCCCGGTTATCGTGTGCATATTCAGTAAGTGGTCGGAGTGTCCAACTACCGAATACGGGCTAAACTCACACTAAAATATGATACCATAATATCATCTGCCTGTAAAGCATTATTTTAATCCCCCAGCAGGCGAACCACTTTGACCGGCGTGCGGTAATGGGAACCGGAAATCTTGATACCGGTCTTTCGTGTGCTGGCATGTACAACTTGTCCATTTCCGATATAGATTGCCACATGGTTGATTCGGCTGCCGTTGCTGTAGAAGAAGAGATCTCCCGGTTTGGCCTCGGAAGCCGAGACTTTTGTCCCGTATCCCGCCTGCGCTGCCGCCGAATGTGGCAGATAAATGCCATATTTGGCAAATACGCTAAGTACAAATCCAGAGCAGTCCGCTCCTTTTGTCAAACTGGTGCCGCCCCACACATACGGGTTTCCAACAAACTGCGTCGCGTACTGTACTAAAGACACGCGCACATCCGAAACTCCCTCTCCGTAACGCACCTCTGTCATCGTCATGGCTTTGTTCAATTCTACGGATATTTCCACATAATCGGCGGAAACATATCCTTCCTCATCATCGACATTGATCTTTACCCAGCCGTCAAGTTCTTCCATTACCTCAAGCTCTTCTCCGTCCGGCATCATGGTTATGATCGTGCACTCGGTGTTTGGCTCCTCCCGCACATACAACGTCGTCGTGTTGACTGTAGCGATCGTCTGCTTTACCTCCTCGGCACGCGCCAATGCGGTCTCCCCGCTCAGCAAAAACTCGGACTTGACATAACCCTCCACCTTACCGGAGCGAATCTTTGTCCACTCGCCCTCGGTGCTAAGAATATCACAGCCGGCATTGTTCGGCATCTTTCCGACAAGGTCTGCATCTGTCCCGGGCGCTTCCCTGACATTGAGATTGCCCTCCACATCCGCAACACCAAGATTCTTGTAACCAAAATGCTCCTGTCCGCTCCCCACGGCAGACCGCTGTTTCGGCGTAACCTGGTTGTCCTCCGTCAGATAACCGGAAACCAGCTCCGCTACGCCCGCAACGACGCTCGTGTTGACAAGATCAGGCGCCGGACTGCTCTGCTCTCCCAGCAGCTCGCCGGTAAGACCCGCACCCGGTGCGGCTTTAACAACTTCACTTTCATTCTGACTTGTATATGCGGCCAAAAACAATAGGGCTCCGGCAAACACGACGCTTGCGATTTTTATCATTCTTGTTTTCACTTTGATTTCTCCATTCTATGCGGCCCTGCCTCGCGTACAGGATACAATACTTTTTACATATTGTAGTATAACAGTCATATTTTACGCTGTCAACATAATTTTGTAATAATTGCGTAATATTTTCAAAATCATTGCCGCTTTTGGAAGTAATGCCTGCCCTTGGCCACGTCACATTGCAGCTGGGATTTTAACAGGGCGAGCGAATCAAACTTTTGTTCGTCGCGCACGCGCTCTAAAAACTCCACTGTGATCACGCTGCCGTAGAGGTCTCCGTCAAAATCAAACAGATGTGTTTCCACGCCAAGCGGATTCTGCCCCTCGATCGTTGGTTTATACCCCACATTGGTGATTCCCCCATAGCTTTGTCCACCGATTAAGGTGCGCGTCACATAGACCCCGTTTTTCGGCAGCAGCTTGTCTTGGGACGGAAGCTGGTTTGCCGTGGGGATTCCCATTGTCCGCCCAAAATGATTTCCCGCACACACACTGCCCGTCACAAAATAGTGATAGCCGAGCATGTGATTGGCCTTTTTAATATTGCCCTGTTCAATCTGCTCGCGAATATACGTGCTGCTGATATCCCGCGCGTCCTCTTTTATTTTCTTCTCGATCACGACCTGATAGCCAAATCTTTGCGCACAAGCCTGTAACGTGCGGTAGTCACCGCTGCGCTTGTGCCCGAAGTGAAAGTCTTCGCCGGCCGCAATATAGCCGACATGGAGCTGCCGCACAATCTTTTCAATAAATGCCTCCGGCTCCATGCACATAATCGTTGGCGTAAATGGACACTCCACCACATAATCCACGCCGGCTCTCTCAAAAAGATGCCGTTTTTCCTCATTCGTCGTCAGCACTTTCGCTTCCACACGGGAAACGCCTTTTTGCGGCGGGATGTCAAACGTGAAGATCACCGTCTGATATCCCTGCCTTTTCTGTTCCCGCAGACGCTTCATCAAAAGCTCATGCCCCCGATGAAATCCGTCAAACTTACCCAGCGAAATCGCCGTTTTTTCTTCTATGTAGAAGTCCGTTGTATTTTTAATATATTTCATAGTCTGTTTTATAAAAATAATTTTACCGGTTTGTAATTATTATGATCACTTTGATACCCATAAATACCGATAAAATTGTCCGCCGCATCGTAGACGCGGACACAGTCATCCTCCCAGCTTGCGCGGTAATCCTTAAAATGTTCTCTCTGCAATCGGTTGCCATTGTACAAAAGCTTACCGAACGGTTCTGCCACCACCGCTTTTTCGTAGAGAGAAAATAATTCCTCGACCGGCACGACCGCTTCCTCCCAGATGCCCTGTCGCACCATCTCCTCCACCTGGGATAATTTTAACGCCTTTTCGGCAGAAAATTCCCCAAAACACTCACCTTCTGCCGAAAAAGATACCACGCGCGTGCGAACCAAAGATTCCATACAACCGCCGCACCCTAAGACCTCGCCGATATCATGGCAAAGCGTGCGGATATACGTCCCCTTAGAGCATAACACCCGCAGGGTTACCCGCGGCAGCTCCATTTCTAAGATTTCGATCTGATAGATCGTTACCGGGCGCGGCGATCGCTCCACCGTGATACCCTCACGCGCCAGATCGCAAAGTTTTTTACCGTCTACTTTTAAGGCCGAATACATCGGCGGCGTCTGCATATAATTGCCGACAAAACGCCTAACTGCCTTGCGAACCTGTCCTTCGTCGGCGTCAACTGCCGTCTCCTTTAACACCGCCCCCGATACATCCTGCGTTTCGGTCACAAGGCCCAGCCGCAGCACGGCCACATATTCCTTGTCCTTATCCGTCAAAAGGCCACACACCTTCGTCGCTTTGCCGATGCACACCGGCAGCACGCCCTCCGCGTCGGGGTCGAGCGTACCGGTATGTCCAATCTTTCTGATCTTTAAGATTCCTCTTAATTTGGCAATGACATCAAACGATGTGTAACCTTTTTCTTTGTAAATATTTATGATTCCGTCTCGCATAGCGCCGCCCCGATCTCCGATACAATCTGTTCTACGATGGACTCTGCATCCCCGTTCATGGAAAAACCTGCCGCTCTTTTATGTCCGCCGCCGCCGTGTCTCACCGCGATCTCGGCGAGATCCACATATTCGGCGGAACGGCTGCTCACCTTGTAAACGCCATCTTCCGTCTCATACAAAAACAGAGCTACCTCCACTCCTTTGGTGATGCGCAGCTGGTTGACGATGCCGTCAAGATGTTTGGGCAAAACGTCATATTGTTTCATTTCCGCCGCCGTGATGACGCTGGATATACATTTGCCGTCCAGATGAAGTCTGCTTTTTAACAGAGCCAGTCCCATGATACGATTCTGGTTGTATGTCTTCGCATAAAACGTATCATCGATAATCTTGGTAAAATTGATGCCTTTTTCCATCAAAGCGGACGCCGCCTCCATCGTACTCTTTGATGTACAGGAGTATTGGAACACACCGGTATCATGTACAATTCCGGTATAAATGCACTCCGCGATCTCTTTTGTGATGCGCTCGAGCGGCAGCAATCCGTACACCAGTTCGGATGTGGAGCTGGCATCCGGGTCAATATGGTTGATATCGGCAAAACTTTGATTGCTGATATGATGATCGATACAGACCGTCTTTTTTGCCGTCTCAAAATACTTAGCCGCATCCCCAAGCCTGTCGGCATCGCCGCAGTCCTGGGCGATAAACAGATCAAATACCGCATCGCAGCCGCACTCGTGTTTGATCTCCCCGCTACGGCTCATAAACTTAAAGATATTTGGTATCGGTTCCAGATACAGCGCAACCGTAAGCTTCGGATAATAGGTTTTGATATAATTATAAGTCGCCAGACAGGAACCCACACAGTCCCCGTCTGGTCTGATATGACCCGCTATGGCAACGGTTGATACACCCGATAGTACTTCATCTAATCCAGTCACGGCTTCCTCCCATTTATATCTCGTTTACACTGACACTTCCGCGTTCCCGCGTCACACATCCTCCTAATCAGCAGCAGGTTTGGTCACCTCATCGATCATCTTTGACATGCGCACACCGTACTCGATGGACTGATCAATGATAAATGTGATCTCCGGCGTGTTGCGCAGATTGATACTGCGCGCCAGCTCCCGGCGTATATATCCCTCCGCGCTTTTTAAGCCGGCGAGCGTGGACTGCTGCGCCTCCTCATCGCCTAAAACGCTGATATAGGCTTTGCAGGTCTTTAAATCGGGCGCCACCTCCACGGATACCACGCTTGTCATGGGAGCAATCCGCGGATCTTTGATCTCTCCGCGGATAATATTGGACAGCTCCCGCAGCACTTCCCCGTTAATTCGGGTATTCTTAATACTGTTTTTCCTCATATCCTTACTCTCCCTTAATCTGCACTCGTTGTTCTTATTGTATTTCCACGTTACTTCTCTTTCGTTCGTCGCTCGATCGTTTGGCTCTTCCCCTTCGTTCGATGCTCGATCGTTTGGCTCTTCCCCTTCGTTCGTCGCTCGAAAGAATGGCTTTTGCCTTTCTTTCCCGCGATAGAATCTTTCTCTCTATCTTCTCTTTCGGTCCTCGTTACTTTCCTTTCGTTCGATGCTCGATCGTTTGGCTCTTCCCTTTCGTTCGTCGCTCGATCGTTTAGCTCTTCCCTTTCGTTCGACGCTCGAAAGAATGGCTTTTGCCATTCTTTCCCGCGATTAGAGCTATGCTCTTATCGCGGTACTTCCACCATAATATACGCTTCCACAATATCAAGTTCCGCAATATCATTATAGCCCTCGAACACAAGTCCGCACTCGTAACCGGCTTTGACTTCCTTGACATCGTCCTTGAAACGTTTCAGCGATGCCAGCGCTCCCTCAAAGATCTGTGTTCCCTCTCTGGAAATGCGCACCTTGCAGTCTCGCTGGAACGAACCGTCAAGAATGTAAGAACCGGCGATATTGCCGACACCGGAAGCCTTAAAGATCTGGCGCACTTCCGCATGACCGATCACTTTTTCCTCAAAGATCGGATCTAACATACCCTTCATGGCCGCTTCCACGTCCTCGATGGCATTGTAAATCACCTTGTAAAGCCGGATATCCACGTTCTCCTTGTCTGCCGTGATCTTCGCAGTCGGGTCTGGTCTGACATTGAAGCCAATGATAATCGCATTGGAAGCCGCCGCAAGGCTGACATCCGACTCGTTGATGGCGCCCACTCCGCCGTGAATCACTTTCACGACCACTTCCTCGTTCGACAGCTTCACAAGGCTCTGGCGCACTGCCTCCACAGACCCCTGTACATCTGCCTTTACGATGATATCCAGTTCTTTTACATTGCCGGACTGAATCTGTGAAAACAGATCGTCGAGAGACATTTTGGCCTTGGTGTCCTCGATCAGACGGTTCTTGCTCTCGGAAATATAGGTCTCCGCAAAAGAGCGCGCTTCTTTCTCCGTCGGTGTGGAGACAAATGTCTCACCCGCCTCCGGCACCGCCGATAAGCCCAGGATTTCTACTGGTGTGGACGGTCCGGCCTCCTTGACACGTCTGCCCTGGTCATCGATCATCGCGCGCACTTTACCATAACAGCTGCCGCAGGCTATCGGCTGACCTACTTTTAAAGTACCCTTTTGTACCAGAACGGTAGCAACCGCGCCGCGCCCCTTATCCAGCTGCGCCTCGATGACAAGTCCTCTGGCAGTACGGTTTGGATTTGCCTTTAACTCCAACACTTCTGCTGTCAAAAGAATCATTTCCAACAAATTGTCAATACCTTCTTTTGTGTGCGCAGAGACCGGGCAGAAAACGGTACTGCCGCCCCAGTCTTCCGGAATCAGCTCATACTCAGACAATTCCTGTTTTACACGCTCAATGTTGGCGCTCGGTTTATCAATCTTATTGATGGCAACGATAATCTCTACGCCTGCCGCCTTGGCATGGTTGATCGCCTCGATCGTCTGCGGCATCACGCCGTCATCCGCCGCCACCACAAGAATAGCGATATCGGTCGAATTGGCGCCGCGCATACGCATGGCGGTAAACGCCTCATGTCCCGGCGTATCCAGGAAAGTGATATTTTGATCATTGATCGAAACGACGGACGCCCCGATATGCTGCGTGATACCTCCCGCCTCTTTATCGGTAACACGGGTAGAGCGAATCGCATCCAATAAGGAGGTCTTGCCGTGGTCTACATGCCCCATAACGCAGACAACAGGCGGACGCGCCGTCAATGTCTCTGCTGCATCCTCTTCCTCTTTCAACAGTTCTGCGATCACGTCAATCTTCTCCTCCGGCTCACAGATACAGTTAAACTCCAGTGCAATTTCCTCGGCGGTCTCATAATCGACTTCCTGATTGACCGTCACCATCGTGCCCTTTAAGAAAAGCTTCTTTACGATAATCGCCGGCTGCACTTTCATCTTATCCGCAAGCTCTTTGATCGTAAGTTTTTCCGGGAGCACGAGTGTGCGGATGACATCCTCTTCCTGCTTTGGCTGAGGTTGATGCTGTGGTTTCTTTTTGCCGCCGTTCTTCTCGAGATTGATAAATCTCTCCTGCTTCTTTCCGCCCAGCGCATCAAAATCATTTCTCTGATAATTGTTTTTGCTTCTGTCTTTGTCGCGGTCTCTGGACTCTTTGCCCCGCAATTCCTCCGAAGCCCCACCGGCAGACTCTTTGTTGAAGCGGTCGATCTCGCGGTCAAGCCTGCCCGCACCGCCGCCGTTGCCGCGGTATACATTACCCTTTGCACCGTTGCGGTCTCCGGGCTTGCCACCTGCAAACGGCTTTTGATTCTTTCCGTTAAAGCCTCCCTGGCCCGGTCTTGCCGGACGGTCGCCGCCTCCCGGACGACGATCACCATTGCCCGGTCTGCGGTCTCCCTGGCCCGGTCTTGCCGAACGATCTGCATTTCCCGGTCTGCGGTCGCCCCCATATGTGCGCTGCTCGCCGTTCCCGCTTTGACGGCGGTCTCCCTGGCCCGGTCTCGCCGAACGATCTGCATTTCCCGGTCTGCGGTCGCCCCCATATGTGCGCTGCTCACCGTTCCCGCTTTGACGGCGCTCGCCCTGTTTCGGGCGCTCTGCCCCCATCTGGTCATAGATGTTTTGATATACATGCGGTATCTTCTTTTCCGGCTCCACACTCGTCGCAGCAACATTCGCCGCCTCTTTTTTGGCCTCGGCACTGGCCAATTCTTTGCGCTTTGCCTCCTCCGCTCGCCTCGCCTGTGCCTGACGCTCCGCTGCCTCTGCCTGCGCCGCCGCCTCCGGATTGATCGCGCGCTCAAACGCTTTTTTCATGTCGATACTGCTCATAGGCTTTGCGGCCTGGCGCGCTCCGTTGCCGTTTTGACGGCGCTCGCCCTGGCCAGGCCTGCCGCCGTTTCCACGGGCTCCCATCGGTCTTCTGGCTCCCTGTTTACTATTCTGTGCGTTATAGACGACTGTTATACTGGACTTTTTCTTCGGACGCTCCTCATTCTTGCCGCTTGACGCTGGCCGGGCTTTCTCCGGCATCTCTTTCCTCGCTCTCTCCGATGTCTCCGCTTTTACTTCTGTCTTCGCTTTTTCTACTTCCGCTCTCACTTCCGTCTTCGCTTTCTCACCCTCCGCTTTCACTTCTGTCTTCGCATTCTCACTCTCCGCTTTCACCCCTGGCTTTGCCTGCTCCGGCGTCTGCGTCTTTACTTTTTCAGATTGCGGAACAGTTTTTGCTGTCTCATTCGCCCCGACAGCCCGGGATTGTGCATCTTCCTTTCTCTGTGCTGTTTCTTTCTCCTTTGCCTCCATCTTTCCTTCACCTTTGACAAGTTTTGTGCGCACAAGCGTTTGCGCATCATCATCAATGTTACTGCTGTGTGATTTTACTACTATATTATTTGCTTTTAAAAACTCAATAATCGTCTTATTTTCTATTCCGACCTCTTTTGCAAGTTCATGAACTCTCATTTTCGCCATAAATCTATACTCCTCCATTATTCAGTTGTTACGACCTGTTTTAACTTCTCCTCCAGCGCATGGGCAAGACCCTCATTCGTCACTGCCAACGATGCCCGAAACTCCTTTCCGATGAAATGACCCAATGTTTCTTTATCCGCATAAAGATACATCGGCACTCCATGAAAGGCTGTCATATTGCGAAACATCTTCTGCGTGTTAGCCGACGCGTCGGATGCCACGATGACAAGATATGCTTTTTTCTCCTTCACCGCCTTTTCTGTGGAAAACTCTCCGCTCACCACACTGCCCGCTTTCATGGCAAGCCCCAGCAGAGATAAGATTCTGTCCGATATTCTTTTCTCTGTCGATACCTGATCGTTTACGATCTTATCTGGTTTCAAGTTCCTCCATCTCCTTTTTTAACAACTCATATACTTCCTTTGGAATTGGCATTTTAAATGATCGTTCGAGACCTTTATTTTTGATCGCTGTATCCAAACAGCCACTGCTTCGACAGATATACGCGCCTCTGCCGTTTTTTCTCCCTGTCGTATCCAAAGTGATATTCGTCTTTGTCTCATCCTCCGACACGGTTTTAATCACCCGTATCATTTCTTTTTTGGCTTTCATTTCCCTGCATCCGACACACTGGCGCATGGGAATCTTTTTATTCGCCATCTATATACTCCTCATTCTCGTAATAGCCGCTGCTCTCATTATATTCGCTATTCTCTTCGTATTCACCGTTCTCTGTATATTCGCCGCTCTCTTCGTATTCAACGTTCTCTGTATATCCGCCGCTCTCTTCGTACTCACCGTTCTGCGTGTATGCGCCATTCTCTTCGTATTCAACGCTCTCATCATACTCGCCGTTTTCGTCATAGTCGCCGTAATCTTCTTCATAGTCAAAGAAATCTCCCGATTCGCGCGCCTGCGTCTCACTCTTAATATCAATCTTAAATCCGGTAAGCCTTGCAGCGAGGCGGGCGTTCTGGCCCTCCTTACCGATAGCCAAAGAAAGCTGATAATCCGGCACTACAACCTTTGCAAACTTTTCTTCCGCATCCGCGATAACCGAGATCACTTTCGCGGGACTGAGCGCGTTTTCAATCATCATCGCCGGATTGTCGTTCCATGTAATAATGTCAATCTTCTCTCCGCGCAGCTCGCCCACAATCGCGTTTACCCTAGCTCCGTTCATACCGACACACGCCCCCACCGGGTCTACGTCGGGATCGTTGGACCAGACTGCGATCTTAGTGCGGCTCCCGGCCTCTCTGGCAATGGCCTTGATCTCGACAACTCCTTCTTTTACTTCCGTCACCTCGGATTCAAACAGGCGTTTTACCAGCTCGGGGTGCGTTCTGGACACCAATACTTTCGGCCCCTTTGAGGTAGACTTTACTTCCAATATATAGAGCTTAATGCGCTCGGTCGGCTGAAATACTTCTCCGCGCACCTGTTCATTCTCAGTCAAGACAGCGTCCACCTTGCCAAGGTTAATGCTGACGTTGCGTCCGACATAGCGCTGCACCACACCGGTCACGACATCTTTCTCTCTGCTGTAATACTGTTCAAACAGTACTTTCCGCTCCTCCTCGCGGATTTTCTGCAATATTACGTTTTTTGCGTTCTGTGTGGCGATGCGCCCAAACTCCTTAGACTGCACTTCAATCGGCACGATATCTCCCACCTCGTATCTGGAGTCAATCATCTTGGCGTTTGTGACACTGATCTGCTCAATCACGTCCTCGACCTGCTCGACAACCGTTTTCTCCTGATATACATGATACTCGCACGTATTAGGATCGATCGTCACTTTCACATTCTCCGATTTACCGAAATGGTTTTTACAGGCCGTCACAAGGGAATTCTCAATCGCCTCGAGCAATGTCTCCTTGCTGATGTTTTTTTCCTGCTCAAGAATAGTAAGCGCCTCTAATAACTCATTATTGCTGCTCATTTTTATATTTTCCTCCATTTCCACGTTATCCTACGTGTCCTATTCATATATTAAAAATCAAATGCAAGCCGGATCAATGCGATATCTTCTTTAGAGAACACTCTCTTTGTTCCGTCCTCCTGCGTGATCGCAACACTATTTTCATCATATGATGTCAAAGTACCATAAAATTCCTTACTGCCGTCTGTGGACTTGTATGTGCGAATCTCCAATTTCTTTCCCATACTGCGGACATAGTCTTTCTCTTTCTTTAACGGCCTGCCCAGTCCTGGTGAACTGACCTCGAACACATAAGAACCTTCCACATAATCTTCGCGGTCTAATATCTGGTTCATCTCCCGCGCAACATCCTCACAGTCATTGACCGTGATACCGCCCTCTTTGTCGATATAGGCGCGCAGATACCAGGTACTGCCCTCCTTGACATACTCCACATCCACCAATTCAAAATGATTCCGCTCTATGATCGGCATGATCAGTTCTTCTGTCCGCGCTTCATAGATCTCTTTTCTTGACATGAATCCCCCTTCTTTCTTCTATGATACTCTGCTGATCCGATTTGCAAAAATATCGTAAAACGTGAATTGAGAGAGGAACTTATGTCCTCTCTCAATCAATCACCGTGTTATCACAGATAACTTTAGCACTTTTTTATAAATAATGCAAGTATTTCCTGATAATATTTCTGCATACCGCGCAAACCGGCATAGATACCAGCTGAAACTTTCTTTCGGCCTCATCCTATATAAACTCCAAATTACAGTGTGCCCGCATCTTCAGCGGACACTCGTAGGCGTTTGTCTCCCCGATCTTTGCGATGTACGAAAGCGGGCATTTCCGACAGTCCCCGTTGGTAAAGTCCAAAGGCACTTCAAACTCCAGCCGTGCTGTCTTGATGCCGGCTGCCCGCGCTTTTTTCTGTACATTATTCCATCCCAGCGTCTGCCCGCAGCCGCTGCACTTGTCCTGATTGAGCGCCAAGGCGCGCTTGCAGGTCGGACAGGCAAAATAAACTTTACCCGCACTGTCCACTTCCTCAATTGCCTCCGACGGAAACTGTTTGATCAACTGTGCTCTCAAATCTTCCTGTAACATAATACTAACCATGCCTTTCTCTTTGCATAAACGCTTATTTTATATTATTTTAACATATGCCGTTGTACTCAGATAAACGCTGTCTTTGCGGATATTTTATGATCAAATACGCTTTTTTCGCCTATAAAAGAATCTCTGATCGTTCCTATATTATATCATACATAACATTACTGGTAAATACTTTCTAAATCAAATATCATACCGTTCAAATATCATAGGTTATTAGCTATGTCACCTGATATCATCAAAATGAATAAATATGTACATCTGTTCGATCGGAAGTCATATATAGTTTTATATTCATAGCGTAAATGCAGCGTCCAGCAGGCATCCTAGATGCAGGTGCTACTTGTCTTTTGACC
>CAJTYI010000028.1 GCA_910584215.1 uncultured Roseburia sp.
GAGCAAAACCGCGGAGAAAATGGGGACGATGCGATCGGATGGACATCCAGGATTAATAACGATGCAACCAGTATGCATGTTGGCACATCCAATTCGGCGAATGCCAAATCGGGAACGTCATATTACGATCTGTGGGCTGCGGCAAACAGTGACGGAATTGATTTTGAGGTAGAGCAGGAAATTGGCAAAAACCTTCCGGCGGGATTGTATACACTGCAGGCATGGTACATGGGCGTCAGAGTGGACAGTGCCCAGGGTTCTCAGTTGTATGCAGTCGTAACTGATAAAGACGGGAAAAAGACCAGGTATGAATCAAATGATGTAAAGATTAACAATACATGGAAAGATTTTTATCAGGGAACATTGGCGAATATCCGGGTAGAGGAAGATACAAAGAGTGTTATGGTGGGAACCCGGCTCGTATGTAAATCTTCAAAAGGTGAGGGCGCATGGGTTACGATAGACGATATCAGTCTGATGCGGCAGGGAAGTCTGCCGGTGCAGCCGGGAGATACGACAAAGCCAGAAGATACGACGAAGCCAGGAGATTCAACGAAGCCGGAAAATCCGACGAAACCCGACAAATACCAGGTAATTTATGATGTAAACGGCGGACGGCAGTTGGCAGAGTCCCAAGCGGTGCAGATTTTTAATGTCGGAAGTAAATACGGCACACTGCCGTCACCAAAACGTGCCGGTTATACCTTTGCTGGCTGGTATACGGCAAAAGAGAATGGAACAAAGATCACCATTGACAGCACGGTTGACGCGGATACGACAATTTATGCACATTGGAAGAAGGTCAAGAAACCTGCAAAGGTCAAGAAGCCTGCCGTCAAAAATTCTGCGAAAAAAGCGATTACGGTCTCCTTTAAGAGAGTAAAGGGCGCAGACGGATATCAGATCTCCTATTCCACGTCCAAAAAGTTTGTGAAGGGCACCGTAAAGACGGTTGAGTCTGCACAGGTGAGCAAAACCATCAAGAAACTGAAAAAGGGAAAGACCTATTATGTAAGAGTCTGTGCATACAAAAAAGACAGCGCCGGAGGAAAAGTCTGCGGGGCGAAAAGCCCGATTGCAACGGTGAAGATAAAGAAATAATTGCTGCGTTTCACGTCGGCGCTCCCTGCTTGCGGCGGGGGTGGGCGGTGTGATATCATTAGGAGAGAGGTCTCGGGAGAGACCTCTTTTTTCCAAATTCAGGGGGCTTGGCTGTTTGCGGCATCTATTATGCAGATGAGACGGGAACATGCAAAAGCGCCGATGTTTCGCACAGCATCCGGCATACAGAGGGAGGTATGGATATGAAGAGAACCGTACAGGCGGTATGCGTAATTTTACTGGGAACTTTTCTGCTTTTGTCAGGGAGTTCGATGAATCTTGCTGTGATGAAACCGGAGCAAAAAGCGCCCGTCACGATCACCTGGTTTATAGCGTTAGAGAACTACTCTAAGGTCTGGAATCCACAGGATAACGCGGCTGACGCCAAAATCTTTGGCGAGACAGGCGTAAATTTTGACATCAGATCGGGAAGCTTAAGGGATTTGGACGCCCTGATTGCCACAGATTCCCTTCCCGATTTGATTACCGTGGAGACGAGAACGCTAGAGCGCCTGCTTTTAGAAAATTCCGGGATGGCAGAACCGCTTGAACCGCTGTTTGAAGCCTATGCACCGGATGTAAATATACCGGATTCCATGAAAGAATGGTATCGAAACGAGGATGGAAACTGGTATTCGATTGCCAGCTACTTTTATGGACCGGAACGGGTCAACCCGGGCTATGGGGGATATCAGGTGACTCATAACAATAACTATGTGCGAAAAGACCTGTTAAAGCAAACCGGAGTGCCGTTGGAACTGCTCAATACCAAAGAGGGTTTGATAACGGCATTGCGTGCAGCAAAAAAACTGACGTACAATGGGCAGGAAGTGATTCCATTTTCCGGCTGGTGGACCCAAAATTTTGCCGAACAGTTTGGAATGCAGACGGAAGATGCGAATGGAAACTATCTGTCCAAATACCGTCAGCCGGAATGGCTTGAGGCGCTTGAGTTTGGCAATCAAATGTATCGGGAAGGTTTTATGCTGCCGGAGGAGTTTACGGAGAGTTTAGGGCAGAGGAGGAAAAAGATTCAGTCGGGGAAGATTTTTTTCTGCAATGGCTATTCTAGCGTACAGGATGCCAAAGATATTTTATCCTGCAACGACAGGAGTGCCCGGATGGTATATGCAGGCCATATAAGGGGAGATAAGGACAACATACCGAACCTCAAGTCAGTTCCGTCGGAAGGCTGGACTGCGACATTAGTCAGTGCGGGAACGCTGTATAAGAGGGAAATTGCGCAATTTATTTCTTATATGACACAGGAAGAGGCGACATTAGACGCAGCCCCGACCATCGGTACCGGCACTTATGACATTGTGGATGGCCACTATGTGATGAAAGATTCTGTCAGGCAGGAATTTAGGACAGACTATGAGGAGGCGGCGGGAAAGTATTATCTGAATATGGAATTTTTTGTCGACTGGACCATTGTCCAAAAATATCAGCCGCTGTCAGAGCGGACAGAGGCCAAAGAGGGGAACGAGAAGTTTGTTATTTATGATAGCAAGACAGTGGATGCAGCCGAAGATGCCGGCATCGGCAATTCCATGCAGGAGACGAAAGATCAGATTGAGAAATATTATCACAATGCGGAGATAGAAATACTCACCAGTGATTCCCTGGAAAGCTGTACACAGAAATATTATGAGACAATCGCACAGATGGAGAAGATGGGACTCAAAGAATGGGAGGAATATGAAAGCCAGCAGTATGACGAAGCTAAAAAGCGGTTGGAAGTTTTGTAGACTGCCGATATGGAATTTGAAAACTGACACAAGTTTCCACTCCTGGAATACTGGTGAGGGTAAGGCGGCTTTCGCTGCCAAAGTATAGTTCCAACCGGGCATTGACATTGCGAAGGCCTACAGAGTGCCCGTCGGAAGTAATCGCCGCGGCTTGTCTGTTATGGTGCAGGGTATGGTTTAGCGCGGCAAGTTTTTCCGCGGAGATGCCAACGCCGTCGTCTTTCATGCAGAATAAGAGATGCGCACCGGTTTGTTTGACCGAGACCGTGATGGACAGTGATTGACGGCTGTCGGATATTCCATGGGAAATTGCATTTTCTATGACGGGCTGCAGCGTGAATTTGGGGAGCAGAGCAGACATGAGCCGTTCCGGTATCTCGTATTCAAAAGAGAGCATCGGGTAGCGCAGTTTTTGGATGTGCAGATAATTGCGGAGTTGTTCTAATTCTACATAAAGTTCCACCAGGGCATCGTTTGTGGAAATGTTGTAGCGGAAAATATTGGCGAAGGCGACCAGGCAGTCCGACTCTTCATAATGCCCGTATAATTTCATCTTGGAGGAAAAAACCTCCATCGTGTTGTAGATGAAATGAGGATTAATCTGATGCTGTAAGGCAATGAGACGGGTTTCCTTGTTGGAAGTTTCTTTTAGGATGTTTTGTCTGGACAGTTCCGCCGCCTGCGTGAGCAGAAGATTGATACGTCGGCAGATATGGGAAATCTCGTTGTTGCCGCTGACAGGAATCCGGGTTTGATAATTGTCACTGATGGATTTGTCCATGGCGGAGAGACATTCGTTTATCTGCAGCTCCATTTGTTTCAGGCTCCGCAGGCATAGAACGATGCAAACAATGGCAAAAAATCCTAGAAGCAGCAGGAACATACCGATGAACTGCCCATAGTTTGAATTTTTCGTCACAGTAATAATACGGATAGGAAAGTTTTTCGGCTGGTTTAAGGTCACAAGAAAGCCGTCTATCTGTGCATGGGATTTGCCGGAGGATATGAAAGAGGACATGATATCTTCCGACAGAGCATCGCCGCTTAAGTTGACGATGCGGCAATTTCCGGAGGAAATGACCATTTCATCGCTTTCACTCTCAAAGGATAGGAAGTATTTTTCCGGGATTGAAAATGCAATCACGCCGAGAAAATTTTTTCGGAAGTCATACGCTTTGCGCAGATACACAAAGCATTTTTCGGTGGGAAACAGATAGGGATTGGAGATTTTGGCAAAGTCGGACGCGCAGAACCACTGATCTACCATGCTGCTTTCAAGAAAAGCGGCAATGGGGGCTTCCTTAGAAATATCGGACAGATGGTAAAAAACGTCCATGCTCATGGGAATCGTGGGGTTGTCCATATAGATATAAATCGCGGACCTGGAGTCAGCGTTGATGGTTGCCTGGATATAACTTTGGATGGACGCGGTATAATTGTTGTAATCGTCATCCATGGAAAAATCATTGTTTAGAAAAGAAATGAGCTCATTGCTTGAGAGCAGCGACTGTGTTGTGCGGGAGGTAAATGCCAGATTATTGTTTATATTTGTAATAATGGAATTGGTTACGCGGTCGTTTAGTTCGTATTTCGCATTCGTGTTGTTCTGCAAAATGAGATAGAAAAAAATACTGATGATGAGAACGATGGGAATGAAGGCAAGGACGAGGAGCTCAAGAAGGAGTTTCATATAGATAGAATCCCAGTAGAAATGCTTTTTCATAAGTAATCAATCCTCCTAGTAATTTTGCAGCGGCAGTCCGTTTATGCGCGAATCGGCAGTGAAAGGTAGTTATATATCTTTCATAACATAGTATATCAAAAATAAAAGGAATGGAAAAGATGAAAGTACTGATCGTTGATGATGAACCGTTTATCTGTGAGAGCATTAAAGCAGATTTAAACCGCATGGAACATCCGTGGACATATGAAGCGTTCACTGCACAATCGGTAGCTATGGCTCGAAAACTCTATTATAGCGAAGAACCGGAATTTGTAATTACTGATATCAATATGCCTGGAGGTTCGGGATTAATTTTAGTGTCAGAGATTCATAAACACAATCCAGACTGTGCGCTTTTGGTTCTCAGTGCGTACGATAATTTTGAATATGTAAGGAATGCATTTATGATGGGGGCGTGGGATTACCTTCTAAAACCGATTGCCTTTTTAGAGTTTAAAAAGTGTGTCGAGCGGCTAATGGAAAAAATGTCTGCGGATAAGAAACTGTTTTTGCAGGTAAAAATGACTGAGAATGCTCATAAAAACAACGTGTTTCAGATGAAGGATGTGGTGGATTACATGGAACAGCATCTGGGAGAGAAATTAAACGCATCGGAGATGGCCAGTAAGATGGCGGTCAGCTACAGCAGCTTTGGAAAACAGTTTCGTGAATACAAAGGAATGTCGTTTTCCGCGTATCTGCTTTGGCGCCGCATGGAACGCGCCAAAGATTATCTGGCGAATACGCATATGAAAATCAAGCAGGTGGCTTCCAAGGTGGGGTATCGTGAAAATCCGCAGCACTTTTCCAGAGATTTCACACGACAAACCGGCATATCGCCAAAAGAGTACCGCGCGCAGATGTTTCAGGAGCGGCAGGAAAAATGGGGGAATGAAACCGGAGAATGATGCTTGAGAGCATAATAGTATGGGTATATTGTATAATTTTTCATATTTGGAAGAATAAGACGCCGGCCAAATTCGGGCAAAATGCGGTAAAAAGGTGTATTTTTGTCTGTTGATGATGCAGGCGTCTTTAATTGGGATAATTTAGGAAGAAAAGTGGTTGCGGATGGGTAATTGTTACTATATAATATAAGAAAAGAGCAAAAAATGATAGTTTTGCTCTTTTTTGTGCAATTAGGTTATTTTGCAGAAATAGTTTCTGCACCACAAAAAGTTTCTATTTAAAATTAGGAACTTTTCGACAGAGAACAATTTTTTGGGGAGGTTATGGCAATTGTGTAAAAAGCGAGAGAGGAGGTGAACATGTGAAGCAGTACAACAACAATGCGGACAGGAGTATGAGAATGGCATATTTTGGTGAGAACATTAAAAAATTAGGATTCGGACTTATGCGATTGCCGCAGAAAGATGGCGCAATTGACATAGAGCAGACCAAAGAGATGGTAGATTTGTTTTTGGAGGCTGGCTTTACATATTTTGACACTGCGTGGGCCTATGCGGGTTCAGAGGAGGCGATTCGACAGGCGTTAGTCGAGCGTTATCCGAGGGAGCGCTTTTTGCTTGCCACCAAGAATGCGGCATGGATTGACTGTAAGACAAGGGAGGACGCGATTGCGCAGTTTGACACTTCCTTAAAACAGACGGGGGCGGGATATTTTGACTTTTATCTGCTCCACAATCTTGGGGAAGCAAGGACCCGCTATTTTGACGAGTTTGACCTGTGGAACTGGGCGCAGGAGAAAAAACGGGAGGGGCTCATCAAGCATGTGGGATTTTCCTTTCACTCGACTCCGGAAGAATTGGATGAAATATTGACTGCGCATCCTGAGGCGGAGTTTGTACAGCTCCAGATTAACTATGCCGACTGGGAAAACCCGGCAGTGCAGTCGAGACGCTGTTACGAAGTGGCGCGAAAGCATGAAAAGCCGGTGATTATCATGGAGCCGGTCAAGGGAGGTATGCTCGCAGAGCCCCCGCAGGCTGTGCTGGATATTCTAAAGGCTGCCGAGCCGAATGCCTCGGCGGCGTCATGGGCAGTTCGCTTTGCTGCCGGTTTGGAGGGCGTTATCACAGTGCTCTCCGGTATGAGCAATCTTGCGCAGATGCAGGATAATCTCTCTTACATGAAAGAATTTTGCGGACTTACACAGTCGCAGAGAGATACGCTTGCAAGAGCGCGGGAGGAATTGGAGCGGATACCGCTGATTCCTTGCACAACGTGTAATTACTGTGCGAAAGTTTGTCCGAAGAATATTGGCATATCCGGCTCTTTTACGGCAATGAATTATTTGACGCTCTTTGGAAACCTGGAGGCTGCCAGAGGACAGGAGAATTGGCTGGTCGAAAGACACGGCAAGGCGCAGGCAGGCGCCTGTATTGAGTGCGGAAAATGTGAGGAGGCCTGCCCGCAGCACATTGCAATCCGGGATGAATTAAAAAGGGTAAGGACAGAATTATTAAAACAAGTATAACCAAAGGCAAGTAATCTTATAAAATAGGAGGTTTCGTATGAGAGCACGACGAGGAATAATAAGCTGGCTGTTAGCGTTTGCTTTAGTGTTTGGCCTGCTGCCGGTGCCGTACTTAGAAAAAGAAACGGTTTATGCGGCGGAGCCTACGGGTCCCACGGAGGGAACCATAGAGGGCACTCAGATTAGTTGGAAACTTACCGTCGATGAGGCGGGATGGGATTTGGTGGGCAAGGGCGATCCCTATACGCTTACCCTGACGGGAACCGGGCCGATGGTGTCTTGGACTGCCGGTAACGGTTTTTCCAAATCCCCATGGATTTCTTACAAAGACAATATTACCACCATAGTGGTCGAAGACGGAATTACTTCAATAGGAGACTGGAACTTTATTGGCTGTTCGAGCATAATGCGCATACGGCTCGCTGACAGTGTCACGAGTATTGGTGAATCGCCGTTTACCTACAAATCTTTGCTGAAGGAGTTTCACTGTCCGGCTGGGCTGAAAACAATCGGCGAGGCTGCTTTTCAGGGATGCGGCCAATTGGAGACATTGGAATTGAATGAAGGTTTGGAAGAAATCGGGGCGGAGGCTTTCCTGTCCTGCTCTAAACTGGCAAATGTCAATTTTCCTGCAAGCCTGACGAGCGTAGACAGGGACGCTTTTGCCAATGCGGGATTAATCAGCCTTAAGATACCGTCTACATTGACAGACATAGGAGAAGGCGCTTTCTGTAATATGCAGAAATTGCAGACGATCGAAGTTGATGCGGCAAATCCGCGTTATCAGGCCTTGACTGGTACACTGTATGAGCTTCGCGACGATGGGACGCCCTTTGCGGCGATCGCCTATGCGATAGCTTCCGGGAATACTGCGCTGAATATCGCTGCCGGGACAGAGAATATTGGATATAAAACGTATACCAATGCCAAAAAACTTGTTTCCGTCACACTGCCGGAGAGTATGCGCATTATTTCGGACATGGCTTTTTATCAGTGCGAGAAGTTAGAGGCTATGGTGATACCGTATGGAGTGACGAGTATTGGAAAAGAAGCATTTTATTCCTGTAAGGCATTAAGGAATCTGACATTATCTGACAGTGTCGTAACGATCATGCAAAAGGCGTTTGGGACGACGGCGATCGAAGAGCTGGTTATTCCCGATAGTGTTGTAACAATAGAAAAACAGGCATTCTCATATTGCAAATCGCTCGTGAAAGTGACGATCGGCAAGGGCCTGCAAAATTTCACGGGCGAGATTTTTTCATCGGATGAAGCGGTGGTATCTGTCACCGTTTCGGAAGAAAACCCTTATTGGGCGGACGTAGATAACGTTGTTTATAGTAAAGATTATACCAAACTATGCTATTATCCGGCAGGTAAGGAAGATAGGGCATACTATGTACTGAATACCACACAGTATATTATGGGGTATGCAATCTATGAGTGTAATTTATTGCAAGCATTGTATTTGCCTGCGTCACTCACGCAAGTAGCATCGGTTGCAATTATGCAAAATGAATATCTGGTTTCCATTTATTTTGAAGGAAATGCGCCTAAGATATCTTCCAACAGTTTTCGCCTAAACGGTAGAAGCGGTACGGATAAGATTCAGTTGTTGATGTACCGGACGGCAGTTTCCACCGGATGGGATGTACAGGAGGATATTTGGACGTCTGCCGATGTCAATCCCAATCCGTTCCAGGAGTGGGACCCGGAGAATACCCTGACAGAAGAAGGCAGTTTTGGCGATCTTTCCTGGAAGTATTTATTTTCGGACCGCTCGATGACCATAACCGGAAGCGGGGAGATTCCCGATTTTGACGAGACCAATCCTGTACCGTGGAGCGATTTTGTGTCGTCCATTCAGACAGTTGACGCGGATGGAATGAGCGGTGTGGGTAATTATGCGTTTCAAGGTGCCGCCAGTCTGGCCCGCTTGAAGACAGATGTGGATTTGACAAGAATCGGCGATTATGCATTTGCCGATTGCGGCAAATTGCTCTTTATCAATATTAATACGGTGGAAACGATCGGAGCGGGAGCGTTCCAAAATAATAGTGCGGTCAAGAATGATCTTGTCTTAGCGCATGTGACGTCCATCGGGGCGGGAGCCTTTAAAGGCTGTACCAAAATACCAAATGCGTTCCTTGGAGCACATCTGGCGTCTATTGAAGATGAGTTGTTTGCAGACTGTACGGGTTTGTCCGGATTTTTTATACCCGAGAGTGTGAGTGCCATCGGCGCGCGGGCTTTTGCGGGTTGTGTGAACCTTCGCACAATCAATATTCCCGCAGCAGTACGCCAGATTGGTGCACAGTCATTTGCGGACAGCAGAATCCTGGAAAAAGTATATTTTTACGGCGAAGCGCCCACCGTGTGGGGTGCAGATAGTTTTACCGGATGCAGTGACACGCTGAATCTCTATTACCGCAAAGCGGTGACAGGCTGGGAGAATCTCGGAGGTGTATGGAACGGGATTCCGGTAGTCGGACTGGATCGTTTCTATACCGAAAATGAAGATCACTACTCGTTCAGTAACAGCAGAGATTCTTTTGGATACGCATATGATTATCGGATTCCAAGGCAGCGCTATGTTGATGTGCTCGAGTCCATCACCACAGGAACCTATTATTATGCGATCAATGAGAGATGGCAAGGTTCCTGCTACGGCATGGCGGCTTCTACGCTGGGATTTTATGAGAATCCCGAAGAGTACCGGCTGACAGATTATGATGCAAATGCCGAAAATCTCTATGCGATCGCTGCTCCAAGGCGAACGGATGCGGCGCTGACAAAATTGATTGAGGCGTGCCAGATTGCGCAGTACAAAGCCTGCATTGCAGGAAGTGCGGGTGCTTATTCCACTAATATCGGCAAATACATGAAGTTAATTCAAAGAGTGGAGGAATTTGAGCGTTCCGGCGGACTGCGCGTAGATTCCTTGGCTGAACCGATCATTATGTTGATTACATCCAGCAGTGCCGGCCATGCGGTGATTCCGCTTTCTGTGGAGCAGACTGCAAACGGCGACTTTAGTATGCAGATCTACGATCCCAACTATCCAAGGGCTCTGCAGACCCTGGTGGTAAATAAAGATTTCAGCGGTATCCGCTATGGCGCTTACACGCAGGCTTCTTTTGCAAATTACAGTGCTTTTGCCGAGGCTATGTCAGGCGTTACACTATATAATAATGAAGCAGATCAGTCCGTTTACCTTTCGATTGACAAGGAGAGCGGCAATATCAAGAGTTCTGATGGCATGGTGCTTGAGGAGATAGAGGGCGCTTATGAGCAGCTACCGTTTAACGGGGACGAGACGGACACATTTTCCGGTATCAAGAGTTTTGTTCTCCCGGAGGGAGATTATCAGATTACTGCGGTAAGCCCCGAAGGAGAAGAAGATTCTTCCGAATCCAATGGAACGGAGACTGTTGTGCCCACGGCGGAAACCGATGAAACAGGAAGTATCGATGAGACGGTAACATTTTATATGGCGACCCAGAATAACTATGCACAGGTCACGACATCGGATGAGGAAGCTGTTTTGAAAGTTACCGGTTCGGATGTAGAGAGCGGGACGGTTGCAATTGAGTTAGAATCTCCGTCCACAGAGACGGGAAAAACGACAGTCACTGTTATGAACGGGGATGGTGTGGAGCGTGTCGTAGAAGTGGATGGCGCTAATGTAAAAGTCACAACCGGCCAGGAAGATGCGATCATCGTGGAAGTCCCAGGCAGTGAAACAGTTACCATTGACGGTCAGACAGTTGAAGTGATTGACGGTCAGGCGGTGGGTTCATTTTTGGCAAACGACACAGAGAATTACTTGAATATGGGTGATTTTGTGACGAATGTTGCCTGCGATTCCACGAACAAGTTGACCGGCGCAGTTTACGGCGCTGTAGTTTCAAGCGCGCTTTTGCCAAAGAATGTCACGGTGACAGCAGAGTATTTCGATGCAGACAACAGGAGTGTCGCTGTCTGTACCAAAGATCTGCAGTTAAACTTAGGCTGGAATCCGATAGTCATGCATTTTGAGGGACTTGACGCGTCATTTGACGTCACAGAAGGGGAAATTACCCTGTCCTGCAAATTGACTGTGACAGACGGTACGCATTCAGTTTCCTCTGTGATGGACGGTTATACGGTGACATTAGAGTCTGGGACGCAGGAACCGGACAGCGAGACGCCGGACAGTGAGGAGCCAGGAAGCGAGACGCCAGACAGTGAAGTACCTGATAGCGAGGAGCCAGGAAGCGAAACACCGGACAGCGAGGAGCCAGAAAGCGAGACGCTGGACAGTGAGATACCGGATAGCGAGACACCGAATAGTGAAATACCGGATAGCCAGGTGCCGGTTACTCCGCCAACACCAGGGACACCGGATACTGGAGGGACGCCAGGCAATCCTCAGCCGGTAGAGAAGGTTCCGGTTCAGTCTATCCGCAGTATGACAAAGACGAAAAAAGTTACCGTGGGAGAGAAGCTTACGCTCAAGGTGAATGTATTGCCTGCAAATGCTACTGACAAGAGCGTTACCTGGACTTCCAGCAATAAGAAATATGCGACGGTGAGCGCCAAAGGTGTTGTGACGGCTAAGAAAGCCGGGGTTGGTAAAACAGTCGTTATCACGGCGACTGCCAATGATGGCTCCGGTGTCAAAGCGACACACAGACTTCAGATTAAACCGTCAAAGGTGACAAAAATTAAGCTGACTACAAAGAAGACGACTGTAAAGGCGGGCAGCAAGTTAAAAATTAACGCTACCGTCACCATTGAGGGAAAAGGAGCCAGCAAGAAACTGAAGTGGAAGACCAGCAATAAGAAATATGCAACTGTCAATGCCAAAGGCGTGGTGACAACGAAAAAGGCCGGAAAAGGCAAGACAATCAAAGTGACAGCCACAGCCACGGACGGTTCTAAGAAAAAAGCGACGATAAAGATAAATATTAAGTAAACACTATACGGAAAGCCGTTAAGCTGCTCTACTCATTTTCTATGGGTAGAGCAGCTTTTTCATGTTAGGGGGAGGTAGCGTGAAAAGTACTTGTAAGGCTCATGCCAGAGGGCATTTCCCCAACAAGTACTAAGTTTCACGCCGAAAAATGCCCCCAATAGGCGTTTTTCATCTTGATTTGAGATTCCGCAAAGCGGAATCATGGGGGTTAGTGTGAAAAACTGGCTCGATCGCTGATGTTATCACACGGCTATTTGTGACGTTCTCGGAATGGAAATATTTATGGTTACTTAAAAACACTCAAAATTAAAACTTAATATCCAAATTTTGGATATCCACATGCCTAATTTCGTCTCTAAGATAGTCTATCGACATTATAAGGGATATAATAGATATGAAACTAACCAGCGATGTATACAACTATGAAAATGGCAAGGTTGTAAGGAATGTCACCAATTCACGCAGTTTAAACGGTAACTCACGCAGTTTATATTGTAAAGAAAGGGGAAAATGGTTAGGATGAGAGTAACTTATTGACAATATTTATTTGAGAGGAGTTTAGAGTTTATGAAAAACAAAAGAAGTGTCATTGCTGGCATATTGTCAGTTAGTATGTTAGTAACGCTGATGTGTGAGCCGACTGCATTTTTATGGGCGGAACAAACAACAACGGAATCTCTATCTGAACCGATAGAAGAAAACATGGAAGCCGAATTATCAGATATGGGTGAGGGTGAGATCACGGAGATATATGGAGAGGCGGAACAGTTGGGCAGTGTAGAAATGCCGGCAGAGGACAATATATCTGGTCGAGAACAGGAGTATGTTGTTATGGCCGCAAATGACATCGGTTTAGAGACTGTGCAGGAAGAGTATTCATCTGAGTTAAATGAAGATACGATGGAATCCGCTGTATTGAAAGATAATAATATTGCTGTTGTAACATTAACAGCAGGTGAGGCGGATACCTTAGAAGCAGATAATAATATTTTGCTTGTTGAGGAGGATATTTTATTATTCGCAAGTTCTAAGGAAATAAGTAAAAAGAAAAAAGTTAAGCAAGGAAAGTTAGATGTGAAACAGAATGTGGAAGCAATAAAAGAGACAGACACTGCGGAAGAGAAATATGAATGGAATCTTGAGGCAATTAATGTGGTAGATGTTATAGAACACAACAATGTTGAGGAAAATAGCAATGTTGAGAATACTGTTGTTAAAGTTGCATTATTGGATTCTGGTGTAGATCTTGTTTCTGGAGTGAATGTAACAGGATATGTCAATTTTGTTGATCAGGTGGATGAAATATCTCCGATTTTTCAGGACATGACCGGACATGGAACTGGGATTGCTGGTATTATTGCAGGTAACGGTGAGACAGGAATTTATGGTGTCAATCCAAATGTTGCATTGTATTCTGTTAAGATCATGGATGAAAAGAATTGTGCAACGCTTAGCAGAGTGGTTCGTGGTATCTATTGGTGTATAGAGAATGATATTGATATCATTAATATGAGTTTTGGCACGACGGTCTATTCTCAGGTGCTGGAAAAGGCGATAAAAGATGCTTATGCAGCGGGAATCTTATTAGTTGGAGCAGCGGGTAACAATGGTCAGGATGAAGTAGAATATCCTGCTGCTTTTTCGGAAGTTATGGCGGTAGCGTCAACAAGCCCTGATGCAAGAATCAGTGATTTTAGTAATGATGGAGAAGAACTTGATATAGCAGCACCGGGAGAAAAAATCCGCGTAGCGAGCTTTTTTGATGGAAATGTAGTGACGCATGGAACCAGCGTGGCGGTTCCACATGTAGTTGGCGTGGCTTCGCTATTGTGGGAAAAAGATCTGTCAAAGTCAAATGAATTTATCCGTCAGCTTCTCATTCATAGTGCCAAAGAGATTGAGGGAACAACCGAATGTGGCTTGCTGGATGCGAATTACGCATTGGGAGCCTATGACTCATTTGCGGAGAATTTTAAAGATGTAATCATTGAGGGAGAGTATATTCCAAATAATACGAACCAGCCGGATACATTTGAAGAGATTAATATGGATGAGACATATGTGGAGGGAAGGTGGTCTGGGAATGTACACCAGGGTATGATTGGAACCAGCGTTTCGGGGTTTACTACAAGTGAGTTGAATTTAATAAAAATAGGATGCGCATTTCCGGATCATTATGAAAAATGGACAGATGCAGTGAAAAACCCAAGATGGCATGGATGGTGGAAGAGGAAAAAAGGTGCTTTGACAAATTATTTGGCAATTTGCGAGATGATTACAGACACTGCCCTGAACTCGGGGAAAGTACAATCTTATGATAGCTATTCTATTTATGGGCTAGAAAAGACAACTTATACTTTGCTTAAGGAGGATATCAACTCATTTGATTTTGCATCTGTACTTGCAGGCTACGGCTATAGCAATACAGCCAAAAACCGCAAATATTTTCTTTATGGTTGTGGGATTCATACAATAACAGATGCAATGGCACACTGTACAGCTGAAAAAAAAGGTGACAAATATGTAAGAATTTCACATGTCACAGATCAAGGAAATATTGCGGATCGTATAGAATATCGTGCAAAAAGACATGAAATTGCGGGAAGTATAGCGGCATATGCACTGAAACAACTGCAGGAAGGTATCATAACAGATGGAGAAGAAGTAAAGAAAGCTATCAACAAACATCTTAATGGAATTACACCTGATTTTAAAATGATTGATATAAAAAAGAATTTAATTGAAAACGGGTATGACACAGATGCGACAATAAATAAGTTAAATATCAGTAGCAGCCAAACGTATAATGTAAATGGAAATCTTATTAATTAGGAGGAAACAAAATGAAAAGAAGGAAAATAACAGCGTTCGCTCTTGCACTTTCAATCGTTCTTACATTGCAGGCATCTCCTTCGGATGTTGTGTATGCACAAGAGACTGCAAATAAAATAGCGGACCAGGCCGCATGGGCTCTGCAGGATACGGTAGAATACCAGACGACGGTAGATCAGGCTTCGCCCGAGGGCGTGTGTGCTCTAAGGGATTTAGTAAAATATCAGGAGACGAAAGGGCAGACGCTGTCAGAACAGGATTTATTTTGGGATTATGAGAAAGAATTGACGGAAACGCAGGATGCTTTTATCTATCATGCGATTCCCTCAAAAGACGGGAAAGAAGCGTGGATTTACGAGATATCTGTCAGACCGGCCAAAGATTACAGCACGTTATATATACCAGAAATGTTGGGTGATAAGAAGGTAACCTGTATCGGCTACACGTATAAGAAGAATCCAGATGATGACGGTGATGGTTTCCTTAACATTTTAGGTTATTCTGTAGAGCCTTTTCATGATGTGGACGGAGGATATGCGATGCCCAGAATTTTTTCCGTCGCGTTGCCGGATTCCCTTAAGGTGATACAACCTGGGGCATTTAGTGGGTTTAACCATATGAGGGAAATCAAGCTTCCGCCACAGGTGGCAGCAGTAGAAAAACATGTGTTTTATGGATGTGACATTTTAGAAAAGGTCAAGCTGCCGGATAATTTAAGGCGATTAGAGAGCTCGGCATTTGAAGACTGTCCGAAGTTAAAGAAAATGACGTTGTCTTCTTCCAATCAAAATTATCAGATCAAAAGCGGATGCGTCATTACCAAGAAAGACAAAGCATTAGTTTTTACATTTTCAAAGAAAAAGACATTGAATATTCCGAGTGGAGTTAAAATTTTAAAAGAATATGCTCTCTCTGAATGTGTTTCCGCAACTGTCAACATTCCGGCATCGGTAACTAAGATCGAAGCCAGAGTATTTCATCAGACTTATGGACATCAGAACAAAAAAGTAAAAAATGTCACCGTTTCAAAGAAGAATAAGGTATATGCGAAGGATGGACGATGTATCTATCATCGGAAAGACCAGACTTTAGCGGTTGCCATACCCGACAAAAACGGTGTGCTGCATATCTCGGAGAAGGTGAGACATTTGACAGATTCATACAGCCTGGTCAATTGTGACACGTATGAGAAATGGCTTGAGAAAGTGGTTCTGCCCAAGCAGTTGAAAACCATTACACATAGAGGGGACAATCCACTGTTGACTAAGACGAGAAGTGTATACTTCACCGGCTCAACCCCGCCTAAAGTAAAGCTGGGGGAAAATATGGCGCTGTTTATGGGCTACACAAGTATATATGTACCGAAAGCTTCTTATAATAAATACAAGAAATGGTTCAAGAAATATAATCATTCAGGTATGAAACTGCATACGTTCTGAGAATGCTTTGTATCAAATAAAAAATGCGGATGATCTTGAATGAACAAATGATCGTTGTAAGATCACTGCCCTCTAGAAGTGAGTACAGGATAATATGCCTATAATTTTAATGTATTGGTGAAAACTTCTTGCATGATGTTTTATACAATGTTATAATAGCGAAAAACGTAAACACATAGAAAAAGAGAGTACATCTGCCGGAAATTTACAGAGAGATTTTCAATTCATGCAATAGGATCGCTTCATAGGAGTATTGTTATTGTGATGAATTTGCTGAGAGAAAATAAGGGAAAGCAGATGGAAGATGGCTTTGGAGTGGCAGGGCTGAACCATTTTGGATAAGTTCTGACAGGTCCGCCTGTTACAGCGGGAGCTATTCACGGGCACAAGTTTTGTACGGCGAAAACAAAACGCGCGTCTGACAGCAGAATAACGCGGTAGATGATACAATATGTTTTGTCTGTACAGTTTTAAGCTTGGCGCTGCGGCGGATGGATAGGAAAAGAGGCTTTCTTTTAATTAAGGAAGTGAATAGGAAGTGGTACCACGGGAACAGATCTCGTCTTCCGGCTGTCAAAGCGCGGAAGGCGGGATTTTTTACTTTATAGGAAATTGCGTCGTCAGACGCATCAATTCTCAAGTTGCCGAGCAACTTGCAAAGAATCACGGAGTGATTCTTATTTATATACAGAGGTGAAAAATGGCAGAGCGAAATCTGATATTTTGCTCGCCTCCTCAGCGTAAAACGCTTCGGAATGGAAGAAAAAATGAATAAGGAGATAGAAACAATGAGTAAAAAAGGAAAATTTTATATGACAACGGCGATCGCCTACACTTCCGGCAAGCCACATATCGGCAATACTTACGAGATCGTGCTGGCCGATGCCATCGCGCGTTATAAGCGGAAAGAGGGCTATGATGTTTACTTTCAGACGGGAACAGATGAGCACGGACAAAAGATTCAGGAAAAAGCTGAAAAGGCAGGTGTCAGTCCGAAGGATTATGTGGACAAAGTAGCAGGAGACGTAAGGCATATTTGGGATTTGATGAACACCTCTTACGATAATTTTGTGCGCACGACCGATTCCGACCATGAGGCGCAGGTGCAGAAAATTTTTAAGAAGCTTTACGACAAGGGCGATATCTACAAAGGAGCATATGAGGGGATGTATTGTACGCCTTGTGAGTCGTTTTGGACAGATTCGCAGTTGGTAGACGGCAAATGTCCCGATTGCGGGCGGGAAGTCAAACCTGCCAAAGAGGAAGCATATTTCTTTAAGATGAGTAAATATGCCGATCGACTGATCGAGCACATCAACACCCATCCAGAGTTTATCCAGCCCGTTTCACGCAAAAATGAGATGATGAACAATTTTCTGCTGCCAGGATTACAGGATCTTTGTGTGTCAAGGACTTCATTTTCATGGGGAGTGTCGGTTGGTTTTGACCCTAAGCATGTGGTCTATGTGTGGCTCGATGCCCTGACGAACTACATTACTAAGATCGGTTATGATGCGGCTGGTGAATCTACAGATCTATTTAAAACCAACTGGCCTGCTGATTTGCATTTGATCGGAAAAGATATTATCCGTTTCCACACCATATATTGGCCGATCTTTTTGATGGCGCTTGATTTGCCGCTGCCAAAACAGGTATTTGGCCATCCATGGCTGTTACAGGGTGGTGAAAAGATGAGCAAATCTCGCGGTAATGTGATATATGCGGACGATATGGCGGCATTGTTTGGCGTGGATGCCACGCGGTATTTCGTTCTGCATGAGATGCCGTTTGAGAATGACGGAATTATTACATGGGAGCTGGTGGTCGAGCGTTTCAATTCTGATCTGGCCAATGTGCTTGGTAATCTGGTGAACCGCACGGTTTCCATGAGCAACAAATATTTTGAAGGTGTCGTTGCCTCAACCGGCGTTACCGATGACGTAGATGCTGATTTAATAGCAGTTGCCACTTCCGCCAGAGACAAAATAGCGGAAAAAATGGCGGGTCTGCGCGTGGCCGATGCCATATCAGAAGTGTTTGCATTATTTAAGCGGTGCAATAAATATATTGACGAGACGGCACCCTGGGTGCTTGCCAAAGAAGAGACGAAGAAAGAGCGCTTGAGCGAAGTGCTGTACAATCTGGTGGAGGCAATTGCAATTGGCGCTTCTCTGCTGGAAAGCTTTTTACCTGAGACAGCGAATAAGATTGCTGCCCAGTTAAATGCGCCGCTGCGTGCGTTTGATGATTTGAATAAGTTTGGCCTCTATGAAAGCGGCACAAAGGTGGCGGAAAAACCGGAAATTCTTTTTGCACGTCTGGACGTTAAGGAGATTATGCCCAAAGTAGAAGCGATACGAGAGGCACAGCGAAAAGAGTATGAGGAAGAGATGCGTGCGTTGGGCGAGGAGATCGCGGAAGAAACAGCGGCTGCCGAAGAGTCTGTCATTGATATTGAGCCAAAAGCGGAAATTGAGTATGACGATTTTATGAAAATGCAGTTTCAAGTCGGCGTAATCTTGGAATGTAAGGCAGTGGAAAAATCGAAAAAACTGCTCTGTTCCCAGGTCAAAATTGGCAGCCAGGTAAAACAGATCGTCTCTGGTATTCGCAAATATTATACACCGGAAGAGATGGTCGGCAAAAAAGTTATGGTTTTGGTCAATCTAAAGCCGGCGAAGCTGGCAGGCGTCTTATCAGAAGGCATGTTGCTTTGTGCGGAGGATGCCAATGGAACTTTGGCGCTGCTTACACCGGAGAAGGACATGCCGTCAGGGGCGGAGATCTGTTAGAAACCAACGTATCGTTCCCGCGCTGTGGGTAGGGAAGAAAACTTCTCCAACTGATTATATTTTATAGAAAGAGGGGTACATGATGATTTTTGAATCACATGCACACTACGATGATAAAAAATTTGACCGCGACAGAGAGGAGCTGCTTGCCTCTTTGTCCGGAAAAGGTATCGGAAAGGTGATAAACGTAGGAGCTTCCATTGAGTCAACAAAGACAACGCTGGCTTTGGCGCGGAAGTATGATTTTATATATGCGGCCGTTGGTGTACATCCCAGTGATGTGGGCGGACTCAATGAGCAGACATTTGCCTGGCTTAAGGAGCAGACGGCGTGGGAGAAAACGGTGGCCGTGGGAGAGATCGGCCTGGACTATTACTGGGAGAAGGAGGCACAGGCGCAGGAGAAGCAGCGATATTGGTTCCGGCGGCAGCTTCAATTGGCAAAGGAGACGGAGTTGCCGGTGATCATTCATTCCAGGGATGCTGCGGCGGACACTGTGCAGGTGATGAGAGATGCGGGGGCAAAGACGATACCGGGCGTGATACACTGCTATGCCTACTCGCCAGAGCTGGCACAGGAGTTTATCGGCATGGGTTATTACATCGGCGTGGGGGGTGTGATTACTTTTAAAAATGCCAGGAAATTAATAGAGACTGTGAAAGTTGTTCCGCTCGAGCGGATTCTGCTGGAGACCGACTGTCCTTATATGGCGCCGGAACCGCACCGTGGTACTCGCAATGATTCCACAAACATTCCCTATATAATAGAAAAAATAGCGGAGATCAAACAGGTTTCTGCGGAGCAGGTGGAGACCGTAACGTGGGAAAATGCATGCTCCCTGTTTTTCGGCACTTTTCGGCCTGAAAAATAGTACTTCTTGGCGAAATGCTTTTCGGCATGAGGCCTAGGTATACTTTTCACGATAAAACCTTGACATCTCCGGTGTGTTTGCCCAATAGCGCTTTGGCATCAACTGCATTTGAAGCGAAGGGTTGGTACGAGCTTTTACCGCAATATGGTCAAAGAAAGTAAGCCAGAGACCACGGTATTCTGATTCTTTATCAGAGTACCGTGTTATTTTGTCGAAATCAAGATCGGCGGTGTCGGAGAGTATGAAGTTTTTAGAGGCTTTGTGGATGGCGGCAATTCGGTGTGTTTTATCATATATGATAAAATTTTCCATCGGCAGGCGGTCGGTGAAATGTTCTGCCACATAGGGAAGCACATAGTCTTTTGGCTCTATCGTGGAGAACAGGATGCCGTTTTCCAGTTCGGCAAAGCGTAAAAACTCCAGGTGGTGGCACGCTTCGCGGTTTGTGGAGCGGCATAATTCAAAGATACGATAAACGCAGGGCTCTCCCAGTGCCAGAAGTACGCGGTCACCGTCGTTGCAGGAAAATCCGAGCAGGACAGTTCGGTAGATGGCATCGGCCTTGTCTATTTTTTGGCGGCAATGTGTTTCACCGGACATGGCGGCCTGATAGATATTCTCATAGAAATTTCTGCCGAGCCGGCTGATGATGGTTTCCATCACCTTTTGGGTTTTCTCAAACGAGGGCGTGACTGTGCAGTACTCACAAAAGAGCTCATAGTTTTCCGCCTGCCCAGTTTGTAAGCGGATATTTTTGTGCCCGAGCCTGCTGGCACAGGCGTCATAGATGCCGGAAAAAATGCCCTCTAAGCTGTTTTCACAGAGAAATATATGCATAGTAAAATAACCTCCGTCTGTTTTATCAATCAAAAATGGCAGTCTATATCCTTAACTCTCCTGCACATCCGTTGTTTTTGCCCTTTTTAGCAGTGAAAGTAAAACCTGTTTACCCCGCATCAAACAAAGATAGCTGGCGATAGCCGCTCTCTCTTATTTCGCGTGGTATTTGTGTGCGGTCAGCCATCAGGTGTGAGCAAATATAATTTTCTTCCAACTTGGTCGGATACATCATCCTGCCGGAGCAGGTAATAAAATAAATGGCGCGTTTTAAGACGACGCCTATTTTTTTTAAATCGTCAAAGGTAAGCGTGGATGTTTTTCTGGCTTTCACGATGCGCGACGCGGACTTATAACCGATGCCGGGCACCCGCAGCAGTGTTTTATAGGGAGCGCGGTTAATCTCTACCGGAAAAAACTCCAGGTGGCGCAGTGCCCAATCGCACTTGGGGTCAAGATAGATATTAAAGTTCGGCTTATCCTGGGATAATAGTTCCGCAACCGAAAAATGATAATAGCGCAGGAGCCAGTCGGCCTGGTAGAGGCGGTGCTCCCGCAGGAGCGGCGGGCCGCTCGGCAGCATCGGCAGTCTCGTGTCACAATTGACATTGACAAAGGCGGAGTAAAATACGCGTTTCAGGCCAAATTTCTGATAGAGCGCTTCCGTGACGCTCATAATCTGATAATCGTTCTCTGGGGTAGCGCCAATGATCATCTGGGTGCTCTGTCCGGCGGGTACAAACTGTGGAGCCTTTTTGTAAATGGCAAGTTCATGCTTGTTCTCAGTGATGCCGGTCTGAATCTGCCGCATAGGTTTTAATATGGTAGCTCTGGATTTGTAGGGGGCCAGCTGCTTTAGGCCGTTGGCCGTCGGCAGCTCTAAGTTAATACTCATGCGGTCAGCGAGAAATCCGGTGCGCGCAATCAGCGCCGGGTCGGCGCCCGGAATCGCCTTTACGTGAATATAACCGTTGAAATGATGCTCCTGGCGGAGCTTAAGCAGCGTCTGATAGATCAGGTCCATAGTATAGTTGGGACTGACTAGGATACCGGAGCTTAAAAACAGTCCTTCGATATAGTTCCTGCGGTAAAATTCCATCGTGAGCGTGCAGATTTCCTCTGGAGTAAAAGCCGCTCTGGGCAGATCATTGTTGCAATTATTTTGACAGTAAGCACAGTTAAAAATACATTCGTTGGTAAAAAGAATCTTTAGCAGGGAGACACAGCGACCGTCCGCTGCAAAAGCGTGGCAGAGACCGGAAGCAAACGTATTACCCATTCCCTTGCCGTCGCCTTTGCGGTCGACGCCGCTGGAGGTACAGGCGACGTCATATTTGGCAGCGTCTGCTAGAATGGCAAGTTTTTCTGTTAAAGACATAGTCTGCTGAATATTCACGCCGCTACCTCCTGCAAAAAGATTGAACTTATGTTCGATGATTATTATAGTACATATGTTCGGAAAATGCAAGAAAAAAATAACGCCAAACAAAAAATAATAGCTCGATCTGTAATCTGTGAACGCTTTCTTTCTGTACCGTAATTAAATTTTGCAAAATTGTATCAAAAATGTAATAATTATTTAATTTTCTTTTTTTCCCAGAATATGTTAAAATTACGCAAAACTATTTATATCAAGCATAACTTGGTATAAGAAAATGAGAATCCACCCGGCGTCGATGCCAAGTCTCAGATGGGCAGGATTCGGAAAGGACACGTATGAAAAACAAATTTTCCAGATTGATTGCAGGCGTGCTTGCCGCCGCAGTCATATTTACGATGGGAGATTTTCCTGTCTATGCGCAGGAACAAGAGATTGCGGTGACAAAAACGGGCCATGTGGACGTTATGATCACCGCGGGGATACCGATGCAGTCGGCCACCGGGTTTTCTGTGTCATTGAAGGAAATTTCAGGAGGAGGCTTTGCAGACACACAGGATATCGTTCTGGATGTGCAGGGTAGGGATGAAAAAGAACCGCCCAGAGCCAACGCGGTGTTTGACAATTTGGAGGACGGCCGCTATGAGCTTTGTGTAACCAGTGACGGTTATCTGGCGTATACACAGGAGATTGCTGTGGAGGGGCTTGGATATCGTCTGGAGCTTAGCACCGGAGTGGCCGCTGCGTCGTCACATATGGGACTTCTTGTCAAAGGAGATGTCAACGGTGACGGAACGCTCGACTCGCTCGATGCCGACCGCATTGTCGACTGTATCGAGGCAGGCAATCAAGACGCGGCCTGTGACTTAAACGGTGACGGCAGAGTAGATCTGCTTGATCTCAACTACTTTACGGGATTTTATCATGGATTTACGGGCCAGCAGGCGATGCCCGAAATCTTTATTCCTTTAAAAGCCGTGGAGGTCAGCACCGGTGAAGGTGTGTCTGTCGTGGAGGGAAGTCTTGCTGAACTGACTGCCGGGGAGGCCGGTGTTGTCCTGATGCCGCAGAACGGTGAAGCGATTTCGGACGCCAATCCGATTGAAGTTAATTTCGACTTTACCTTATCCGAGAAACCGATGATGTTAAACGGGATGGTTTTCACTTCTCCGCGCGCGGGAGGCAATGCGGTTGAGGAGGGAATTGTCACTGTTATATATGAAGATAACGGCGAGAAACAGGAGCAGATTGTGATTCGTTCTTCTGACGGAGTAACGCCGGAGCGCTCACTCAAGACGGATGCGCCGTTTTACGCGACGTTAGATGCCAACGGAGAAATCTGTATCAACCTTGGCAAACAGATTGCCGTTAAAAAAGTGACGTTGACGATCACTGCCACTTCAAACAGGAAGAATCTGGCGGAGATTACCAAAGTAGAGTTTTTAAATGATATGGAGAGCCGTATACCGGAGCCTGTCATGAATATTCCAACCAATGTGACAGCGATCGCCAAGGACAAAGAATTTGTGGTCAGCTGGAACAGAGAGAGCAATGTCACAGGCTATGAGATCTGTGTGACGGACGGCGTGGATACCGATTATATCAGAACTACCGTCACATCGCTCAATGTCCGTCAATTTAACAAAGATAAATTGAAAAATGGTACGCAGTATACGGTCAGCGTACAATCGGTCAACGGTGAATGGCGAAGCGGATATTCGCAGAGCATTACCGTGGTGCCAAAGGCGACCAAGGTGCCTGACGCTCCTGACCACGTTTCTGTAACCGGCGGATACCGCTGTATTCGTGTCGGCTGGAGCGAGGCGGAAGATGCCGAGAGCTATAACATCTATTATAGAAAAGACGGCGATGAAAATATCGTTAAAGTAGCCGGTATCACCGAACTTTCGCATCAGATCGAGGGATTGGAGGACAATACCAAGTATCTTGTGTATGTCACAGCCGTAAATGAAATCGGAGAGGGCAAGGCGTCGCTTACAGCCACCGATACGACGCTTGCCGGTTTGATTCCGGTAACTTTGCCAGAGTATAAACTGATCAATACTTCCAACGGGGAGGGTAAACTCAGCAGTCACATTGTCTCCGCTTCCGTTCCCGGGGCGGTCATGGTAGACAGCCCGCTTGATACGGAGGAGGGCAGTGCGCTCGGACTGTTCGATAACAGCTTTTCTTCCTATCTCAATCGGGAAGACTGGGATTATGGCGGTGCATATCCGGGTGCAAATAAAGGTGTCATCGCAGAGTTTGACGACGTTTATTCCATCGGAATGATTTCATTTGCAGAGCCGTTGGATATTGGTTCCTACAGCTATGCGAGCGCATATTACTGGGATGAAAACGGCAACAGACAGGCGGTAAGCAATATATCCATACAGCAGAAGACGAGCGGAAACCGCAAGTACTATATCATTCGTTTCAAAGATCCGGTCAACACATCGAAGATACAGTTTGGTGTCGGCAGATATGGCTCCTCGCCCTGGACTGTTACGATCTCTGAAGTGCGGTTCCATATTTATGACAGCATCGAGCAGGATATTATGAATCTCTATGCGGATAATCTTCATATTGTGTTAAAGGACGGCGTGACTGCCGCTATGATAGAGGAGCTGCAAACAAGGCTCGATACGCCGGACCCACAGAGCGGAGAGTATCACCCGTTCCGGGATAGTCTGCAAAAGGAGCTGACGATGGCAAAACAGCTTCTGGAAACACCTGGACTTGCGGACGTTGTTTCGATCAACCCGGCGATCAGCTCCAAAAAGGATGCGCAGATCTCTGTTGGAGGTCTGAACGCATGGCAGCCGCTCGGTGTCTCTGCGGCCGCAGGCGAAGAAATCGTCGTTTATGTTGGATATCCGGGCATGGAATCGGGGAAAGCTACCAGTTTGAATCTGGTGTTTACCCAGTATCATGCAGAGTCCGGAGGATTTTTCAAGGGTATTGCATTAAAATCCGGAAGAAATGAAATAACAGTGCCAAAGATTGCTTCGCTTGACGTGGAGTCCGGCGGTGCCCTCTATGTTCAATATGGAGGAAATAACGAAAAGGATGCGTATGCAGTCAGAGTGAGCGGCGGCACAAAAATACCGGTACTCAATGTTTACGGTGTGACCGGGGAGGAACGCACGCAAAAGATTCAGACGTATGTAAGTGAACTGAGCGATTATGTGGCCGGGCTTGAGGCTGAACATGAAAAGGCCCATAAGAACAGCGGAAATGCCTATGTAGCATATGATTACAGCGCACCAAACTGTATCGCCAATACGACCGATATTGTCATGAATCAAATGATGCTCTCACTGCCGGCCAGCCAGATTCTGGCAGGACTTGGCGCCGAGAATAGAGAGGCGAGACTCGCCGATACCATAACGGCAATGGAAAATATGCTGGTGCTGTTTTATCAGCATAAGGGCTTGACGAACTCTTTCGCGGAGGGGACGTCGGATGATGTGATTGCAAAGAATCATCTGCCGTACACTTATCAGAATATCCGCTATATGAGGATGTTTGCCGGGGCATTTATGTATGCGTCAGGCAACCATGTCGGCATCGAGTGGAATGAGACAAAGGGAATGATGGGCGGTGTGCCAATCGTTTCAACAGAAAACGGAAAATATACCAGCGGCCGCTATTTCGGATGGGGAATTGCGCACGAAATAGGCCATACGATCAACCAGTCCGCTTATGCACATGCGGAGGTTACAAACAATTACTTTGCGGTGTTGGCGCAGGCCAAAGACACCAATGACAGTGTCAGATTCCAGTATCCAAACGTATTTAAGAAAGTAACTTCTGGCACAAAAGGATACGCAGATAATGTATTTACCCAGCTTGGTATGTATTGGCAGTTGCATTTAGCTTACGACAGAGCTTACAACTTTAAGACATACAGCACCTACCAGGAGATTACCGACAATCTGTTCTTTGCCCGTGTGGACAGCTATGCGAGAAACACGGCTGCGGCGCCAGCGCCGGACGGCATTGCTTTAACGCTTGCGTCTGATCGCGATCAGAACTTGATGCGGTTAGCGAGTGCAGCGGCAGAGCGCAACCTGAGCGAGTTCTTTGAGCGCTGGGGCATGACGCCGGACGAGACGACGGCGGCATATCTCGGACAGTTTGCACCGGAGGAGCGCGCAATCTATTATGTAGATGATGCGGCCAGGGCGTATGAGATGGAACAGGGCAGCAGCACAGACATTGCAGGGAAAGACGTTGTAAGGGCTACGGCGTCGGCAAACGGCAGCGAAGTGACGGTGACGATGAATATCACCGCGGATGACGCAGCATTTCAGGGTTATGAGATTGTGCGTGTATATACGCAGTTTGGTGAGGAAGTGCGGGAAGTTGCCGGATTTACACAGGATAGTACCTTTGTGGACCGCGTAATTTCAAACCGCTCTGTATCCTATGAGGTGACAGCGATCGACAAATGCATGAACCGCTCGGCTGTCTGCCGGACCGCGGATTTAAAAGGCGACGGGGACGGTTTGCAGGATAAGTCTTTCTGGAATGTTGTCACCAATATGACATCAAAAGATGACAGCACAGTGGATGCGACAGAGGGCGATCCGTGTGAGCCAGGTAAAGTACCCGCCTCCGATCGCATGATCGACAACGATGCGGCTACAACTTTTACGGGAGTGGCAGAGACAGAAGATCCGTATATTATACTGGAGTTAAACCAGATGACGCAGTTATCTGCATTGCGCTACCGGAAAACGGCAGAAGGTACGCCAATCACCAATTACGAGATTGCAGTCAGTGCGGACGGTAAAGAATATACGACCGTCAAAGAGGGGGCGTTTGTCCTGTCGGCAGACGGAAGTGACACCGTATACTTTGAAAACGGTAAGGACGAATGGATTTGCACCTATGATGCGTCCTACGTAAAATTGACTGCCACAGGCCAGGCGGGCACAGAGCTTTGCGTCAGTGAGCTTGATCTGTATGGCCCGTCCGGTGACAATATTGAGTTTTTGTCGTCGGAGGATGGTATCGCCGGTATCGGCATATTGAACAATGATTATGTGTATGAACAGAGCACAGGCGCAAAGATTCCGAAAGGTTCCCTGGTATTTACCGGAAGCTATAAAGGAAATCCGGCTTACAATGTGGTCGTGCTCTACGATGAGAACGGTGAGATCGTCGGCGGTGTCAATGAAAACGAAGAGCTCGTTGCACAGCAGATTATTCTGGCGCCGGATATCGACAGCCCGCTGCTCGGGGAGACATCAGAAGGAAGATGGATTTATTGGATTGAGCCGCAGCACAATGTGACGCCTTCCGCTAAAGTACGCGCGGAGTTGTATCGCGTTGACAATGCTATGACGAACGGAGGACAGAGAATGGTGAGCGATACACTGTTTGTGGAGCTTCCGGCAGAATTACCGCCAGTTAATTTGAACTAGATTAGTTCCGGTGGAAACGATTGCAATGAAACAAATGTATGCCAATGAAGCGGAGAGTTGTCTTAGCTTTGGCTTCATTGGCAGAAACGAGGAAAATATGATGAAAAAATTTATGCGAATTATAATGCTTTTCACGATTTGCCTGTTTGCAAGTGTGAATTCTGTTAAGGCCCAGACGGCGGAGACTGTAACATTGCGTGCAGACGGCAATACGGCAGATGTCACACTGATGCGTCCGCAGACGGAGGGCAATGACGAGATCTTATCCCTGCAGTTGAATCTTAAGATTGAGACAAAAGAGGGAGATGCCAGCCAAAATCGCGTATCGTTTGTGTTTGACAACGAGGTTACGAGTGTGGTTAAGACTTCCCGTTATCACGAGGAAACCGGTATCCTGACACTTTATATTTCAGGTGAGCAAAATCTATACGAGAATGATTCGTTAAAACTCGGGAAAATCGTGCTCGATTCAACTGCTCCCCTTGGCGTGACAGCCTGTGTCAGTGTTGCTGACGACAGCTTAGTACTGGTCAATGGCGCATATATGATGCAGAATGCGGATATGGCTTCAACACAGCCGGTCGATGTGGTTGTCGGCCGCGGCGGGAAAGATACTCCTGCAAACAGCCAAATCGTAGATGATACTACGATTAACAGTGAAAAGACAAATACTGTGACGGACACAAGAAAATCTCAGAGCATGAAAGTGAGTGCAGATAAACTTACATTTACGGTCGGTGATAAGGCAAAGACGCTCAAAGTCACCAAGGCAAAAGGAAAAGTCACATTTAAGACCAGCAGTTCTAAGGTTGTGAAAGTAAGCGCCAAAGGTAAAGTGACGCCCAAAGGCGCCGGAAAAGCGACGATCACCGTAAAGGCTGCGGGTAATGGCACATACAAAGAGAAGATCGTCAAAGTGTCGGTAGTCGTAAGGCCTAAGAAACCAGGAGAAGTAAAATCAGTTGCTGTAAGAGCCGGCGGAAAAAAGGGGACGGCCAAAGTCTCATGGAAGAAAGTGACGGCGAGCGGCTACCAGATTCAGTATTCCTATAATAAAAATATGAAAACTTACACAATTGTCGAGGTGAGCAAAGGCAGCACATCGTCTAGGACGTTGAAAAATTTGGCTTCGGGCAAAACAATCTATGTTCGCGTGCGGGCCTATAAGACACAAAACAAAGTAATCAACTATGGAAAGTGGAGTAAAAAAATAAAATGTACTTCCAAGATTTCCTAAATTTCATGATCTATTAATTATTTATGGCACAGAGAACGGCAGGTATACCTGCCGTTCTCTGCAATTGTTGCACAGTGACAGGAGAGGAACGAAGATTATATGGAAGAGAGTATTTTGGAGAGATTTAAAACACCGGAGGCTTTTGAGACTTACTGGAATGAGAACTACAGAGAAGTTGTCTATGAAGACGTAAGGGAGGCATTTGAGGATTTTGTGACGTCCGCTGCCGGTCATATTTATCTCTCGGATTATGAGGAGAAGGGCTGTATTACGAAGGCAGATTTTAAAGCTAATCTGTCCCAGGAGGCGCAATTTACGTTTCAGGACGCGCTGACGGAGGTGTTTTATGAGAAAAATCCTGATCTCTACGAGACGGCATTTGCCATCTATGAAGAGGAGCAGATGAAAGGAGAGACAGGCGCAGGGGTGGCGCGCGTATTTCATGAGACGTTTGGACGATTATACGATGCTTTTTTAGACCGGCTGTTTGAGGAGAAGCTTGAAAAGTGATAGATGATTACACAGATCGGAAAGGAGCTGCGATGGCGACACTGGGCAAACCACAAAATACAATTGCCATATTACAAAAATATAACTTTAATTTTCAGAAGAAATTTGGACAAAATTTCCTGATTGATACACATGTGCTGGATAAGATCATCTGCGCTGCCGACATCAACGGAGATGACTTTGTGCTCGAAATTGGTCCGGGTATCGGGACGATGACGCAGTATCTCTGCGAAATTGCAAGAGAGGTGGCGGCGGTGGAGATCGATGCCAACTTAATTCCCATTCTGGCCGATACTCTGCAAGATTACGATAACGTGACCGTGATAAACGAAGATATTCTAAAAATGGATATCCGTGCGCTTGTGCAGGAGAAAAACGGAGGCAAACCGATCAAAGTGGCAGCCAATCTTCCCTATTATATCACAACGCCGATTGTCATGGGGCTTTTCGAGAGCCATGTACCGATCGAGAGTATTACGGTCATGGTACAAAAAGAAGTAGCGGACCGTATGCAGGTCGGCCCCGGGACAAAGGACTATGGGGCATTGTCGCTGGCTGTCCAGTATTATGCCAGACCGGAAATTGTAGCTCATGTGCCGCCAAACTGCTTTATGCCGAGACCAAAGGTCGGCAGTGCCGTGATACGGCTGACTAGATATGAACAGCCGCCTGTGCAGGTGGAGGACGAGAGCTTGATGTTTCGCCTGATTCGTGCGGCGTTCAATCAGCGGCGCAAGACGTTGGCCAATGCGCTCGGCAATTCACCGGAGATTGCTCTGCCGAAGAATGTGATCGAGCAGAGTATCGCAGAGCTGGGACAGCCGGCGACGGTGCGGGGGGAAAAACTGACGCTGGCACAGTTCGCCGAACTTGCTGATTTGATATATTACCGATTGAGGCAATGATGTTATTTGGCTTTTATGGTAAGATGGTCATTCTTATTCGAGCCGTCAATATCCATGGTATTAATATAGAGACGATAGTACTTTTTCTTTTTTAACTTTAGTTTTTTCTTGCCGTAAAGCTTCAACACGCCGGTTTTTGGGTTTTGGCGCGTGCGGTAAGTATGTGTAATGGCAGCGGTATCGCTTCCCTGCTTGAAAACCATGACTGCATACTGGCCGCTGTTTTTTATGTCCGTGCATTTATATATGTTATATGCGCAGATATAACTGCGGGCTTCCAGTCGCCCTTTTTGGATTTTGGTATTGATGGCAAAGGGAAGGGACGCCTCCTCGCTTTCCAGCGCGTAAACGATTTCACCCAGGTACAGAGCCAGAAGAGCTTCCTTTGTTATCTTTTTCTTAAACTGAAAGGTGATCCGATTTGTCTTTGCGGATTTACGGTATAAGGAACGGGAAAAACGGTATTTCTCGTCATACAGGGGATGATACTGTGCAATATAGTGCTTTATCAAGGATTCTACGCGACGGAAACAGGAGCAGGCAGGTGCAATCCTGCTTTCCTCCTCATCCGGGTCCCATCCGCTGAGCGATTCATAGGCTGTTTGTGGGTCGGTTCCCGCATCAGTGCGAAAGGCCGTCAGATATGTTTTTAGCGCCCGTATCAGCTCATAGCCGTTTTCGGGCGTCAGTTCCTGCGGAATACTGGCGGCAAGCGCTTTTCCCGCCGCATCCCATTTGTCGGCAAGTTCCTTTTTGTCTGCGCAGAGCGCCCCTTCCGCTACCACCGTGACAGGGAATGTTATGGTCATATTCCGGCATTTGAATGTGACATTGGCAGTGCCCGGTTCTTTTGTCTCGGCATATCCGCTCTCTTCCTGGACGGACAGAACCTCCGGGTGGTCAGAGGCGTAGGATGCCCCGATCTCGGTCGCGCTCCAAAAATAAATGTCTGGTTCCATCCGATCCATTGCTCTGTCACTGAAACGTTCGGTTTTTAATCTGATATCAATCATATCCCCCAGATAAAATGATCGGCCGCTTTCCAGTATTTTGTGTCTGGCGACGATCATTGTCACCTTTTCTTCCTCCGCTGCGGATACTTCTGTGAAAGACAAAACAAGAGAGGGGAACAGCAGCAGGGCCGACAGTAATAGGCATAATATTCTTTTTTTTGTCATAGGAAATCTCCTTTTATTTTACAATAAATTCACCGGGCCAGTAAAAAGCCATAGTATCTATATGTAGTGAATATCGCTTGCCTTTTTTTAGATTTAACTTTTTCTGATGAATGTGCTTATGCCTGCCGTTTGTAGTATTGTAGCTTGTGCGGCATACATTTGTGACAGTGGCGGTTTTGCTGCCCACTTTAAAGAGCGTGACGGTATGGCCGCGGTATCGTTCGTCGTTGTCCTTGTATTTCGCAATATGGCTGCAAGCCTCAAGACGGTTTTTTTGGACCGTTGTGCTGACAGACAACGGAGGAATCACGCCGTTCGGTCCCAGGCCGTCCACTTCATATCTGAATTCATTTAGATACAGGGCCAGAAGAGCCTGTTTGGTTAGCTTCTTTTTCATTGTTAAGGTTATTTTACCAGGAGTGGCGGATACTTTAAAATATTGTCCCCATTCGGCAGTCCAATACTTTTTATCATACATAGGATGATATTTGGCAATATAATGTGTGATCATAGAGTATGCCCGTTCATAACAAGAGCAGGCGGGTGCCATCCTGGATTTCCCGTTCGGATTCCAGCCGCCCAGCATACGGTACGCTGTCAGGCCCCCCTGATATTCCCGTGAAAATGGATAGTCTGTAAAAGAGGTCAGGTAAGTTTTCATTGCCCGGAACAGATCATAGCCATTTTCAGGCGTCAGCTTTTGGGGGATTTTTTTCGCAAGTTTTCTGCCTGCGGCATCCACTTTGTCGGCAAGTGGTTCCCAGCCTGCGCAAAGTGTCCCTTTCTCTACCACTGTCACAGGGAACGAGGTGTATGCGCCTTGGCAGTTGACCGTAACATTGGCAATTCCCGGCTCTTTTGTCACAGCATAGCCGCTTTTTTCCTCTATAGCCAGCACCTCTGGACAGTCAGAAGTATAGGTTGCCCCCAACTCGGTTGCGGAGTAGTAGTAAAGCGGATGTGCCATATCGATGTGTTTATCGTATTTTTCATCCAATTTGACAGACACCATATCGCCGATATAAAATCGCCTCCCGCTTTCCAGGATCATGTCGTCGCTGTCGACCGATGTATCCGGTATGATGTCATTTCTGGATATTTCTATAATCTTATTCTTAGCAGCTGATACTTCTGTAGAATTTGATATTATACAGGAAATCAAAAGCAGGGCTGCCAAGATTATGTATGAAAATCTTTTTTTATTCATAGGTGTCCCCCATATTTAAATATTCTGAATATTTCTACTTAAACGAACATCCCCTGTCCCAGACCCGGTGAAAATGATACGACGGGCAGCCATAGCTGCCCGCCGCACCACTCTCATCACAGTTTTACATTTAGACTTTCGCTGAAAGCATACCGTCCAAATGCAGGTTTGGCCCGGCTTGCCTGTCGTCCATGTCCTCCTCCAGTCGACGGACAACAGGCCGTCCACATACTTTTTACCGGCACTTTCCGCTCTCCATACGGTAAGTGCCAAGCCCTTTGAAACGTATGCCGCCGTTGCGTTGCTGCCCTTTCCTCTCCAAGTCCGGGC
>CAJTYI010000029.1 GCA_910584215.1 uncultured Roseburia sp.
TGACGGTAAGCAGATACATGTGTTTAATTCCCGTTCCGCTTCGATCGGGGAGACGATTATCGGCATGAAAATCCGTGATTATGAGGAAGCCGGGCTGCCGTTTGAGGAGATCGTTAAAAAGACGGAGGAGTATATTGATTCCGTGAATACATTCTTTGTCCTCGAGACGTTAGAGACGCTGCGCAAAAACGGAAGACTTACCAATTTGAAGGCATTTATCGCCACGACGCTCAATATCAAGCCGGTGATGGGCGCCACCAAAGAGGGTACGATCTGTCAGTTAGACCAGGCGCGCGGTATGAATCGGGCGCTCGAAAAGATGATCAAATATATTGTCGACAGAACCAAAGACTGCGAAAACCGCGTGCTTGCCATCTCTCACTGTAATTGTTTAGAGCGCGCAAAAGCGGTCAAGGAAAAGCTGGAAAAAGTTGCTAATTTTAAACAGATTATCATTATTAATACCGCGGGGGTCAGCAGTATGTACGCCAACGAGGGCGGGGTCATTATCGCGGTGTAGGAGATTTTTCATGGAGTACAAAGAGATAGTGGAGGCGATCGAGGGGAAACGCCGCTTCGGTCATGAGACCGGGGTGGAGGTTTCCTCGAAGATGCTTCAGGTATTTCATCATCCACTGGCGGATATGCCGTGGATACATATCGCAGGGACGAACGGAAAAGGTTCTGTCTCTGCTTTTTTGTGCCGGATTTTGCAGGAGGCGTCAGTTCGGGTGGGCATGTTTACCTCACCTCATCTTGTGGACTTTCGGGAACGCATCCGGGTAAACGGCGCGTATATCACACAGGAGGCCGTAACGCGGATTGGTCGGGAATTGCTGTTGCGGGATTATGCGGTCAATCCGACCATGTTTGATTATTGTATGATGATGGCGGTCTTATATTTCCGGGAACAAAACTGTGATGTGGCCGTGATGGAAACGGGACTCGGGGGAAGGCTCGACTCGACCAACGCGCTCGGAGTACCGGATGTGACCGTCATCACGCGCATCGGATTTGACCATATGGAGATTTTAGGCGATACTTTGGAGAAGATTGCGGCGGAGAAAGCGGCAGTCATAAAGCCGGGAACAAGCCTGGTGCTGGCGCCGCAGGAGCCTGAAGCGGCGCGCGTCTGTGAGGATGCGGCAAAACGGGCGCAGGTCCATGTACACAGCATAGATGTGCGGGAGATCGTAAAAGAAGGCTTTGACGGGGAGCGGCAGTATTTTTCCTACCGTAATTACAGACACTTGTCGATGCGCCTTCTCGGAGATTATCAGTATGAAAATGCGGCGGCTGCGATCGTGGCGGCCCAGGTGTTTTTGGCGAAGCGCGGGCATCTGCCTGGAAGTGACGTTGTGGAACAGGGGATTGCCAAGGCCGTCTGGCCGGGCAGGATGCAGCAACTGCGGAGAGAGCCATTTTTTATGGTGGACGGCGCCCACAACGCCGATGGAGCCAAAGCATTAAAAGAGGGTTTAACTTATTTGTTCCCGGGAGAAAAGTTCCATTTTCTCATGGGGGTGATGGCAGATAAGGATTATGCGGAGATGGTGGATACGCTCGCTCCGCTGGCGTTAGATTTTGGCACGGTGACAGTGGACAGTGAGCGGGCATTGCAGGCGAAGCAGCTGGCGGCGTGTATCGCCGCGCGGGGGATCGGCGCGGTCTGCCATGACACGCTCGAAGCGGCGCTGGGCTGGGCGTCAGGCGTGGGGATGGACAAATGTATTGCGTTTGGTTCACTCTATTTTATCGGAGCGATTGAAGGAGCGTTTGGGTCGAAAAATGTCGATAAATAGTTACGAAATAATTACAAACGTGTCGATTTATGACGAAAATAATACATTTTCAACAATTTTCGTTAATAGTTCGCCATTTGCTCGAATTTCGTCTATAATATTTGCGTAGAATAGATTATCCAGTGAACGAAAATCAGCAAGAAAGTGTCTTTGAAATGGTATTTAGCAGCTTTGAATTTTTATTCCGGTTTTTACCGGTTTTTTTAATCATCTATTATATCACTCCCGCCAAACAGAAAAACATGATTCTCTTTTTGGGAAGTCTGGTGTTCTATACGATGGGGGAGGTAGAGTATGTGCTCCTCCTGGTCGCTTCCGTGGTCGTCAATTATGTTCTCGGACGGTTGATGTACGCCGAGCGCGACGCGTCGAAAGGGTGGGCGCTCAGTCTGCTGATGGTGGCGCTCTGCTACGATTTTGGTATGCTCTTTGTCTACAAATACAGCGGGCTTGTGCGGGATTTGCCGCTCGGCATCAGCTTTTATACGTTTCAGATCGCGGCGTACAGCATCGACGTCTATCGCAGGCAGATTCCGGCGGAACAGTCCTTTGTGAAGCTCGGTACATATCTCACCATGTTCCCGCAGTTGGTGGCGGGTCCCATCATCAATTACTGTGACGTCAAAGATCAGCTGATAAAAAGGACGGTGACGGCGGAAGAATTTGAGGATGGTCTGAAGTTTTTGATTATGGGGCTGGGGGCAAAGGTAATCGTGGCGGACCGTATCGGACTGCTGTGGAATCATATCCGTTCCATCGGGTGTGCGAGCATCTCCGTGCCGCTGGCGTGGATGGGGGCATTTGCCTATTCGATCGAACTTTATTTTGATTTCGCCGGTTACTCGATGATGGCTAAAGGATTGGGAAAAATGCTGGGCTTCACGATTCCGAAAAACTTTAATCTGCCTTATATTTCCAGATCAATATCAGAGTTTTGGAGGCGCTGGCATATCACGCTTGGAAAGTGGTTCCGCGAATATGTCTATATTCCACTCGGAGGCAACCGGGGAGGAAAAGCGCGGACATTTTTTAATCTGTTCGTGGTATGGGTGTTGACGGCGTGCTGGCACGGCATTAAGCCCAATTTTTTGCTCTGGGGCGCGAGCCTTTTGTTCTTCCTCGCGCTGGAGAAGCTGTTTTTACTGCGTTTTCTCCAAAACGATCATTTTTTGTGCCGATTTATCAGCCATCTGTATGTACTGTTCGTCATTCCCGTGACTTGGGTGCTGTTTGCCATCGAGGATGTGGGGCAGCTGCGGATTTACCTGATGCGCCTGTTTCCGTTTATAGGGCAGACCGGAGTGAAAGTCAATACGATGGATTATGTGGACTGCCTGAAAGATTACTGGCTGCTCTTCGTGATCGGCATTCTCTTTTCGACGCCGCTGCCAAGGAGAATTTATCGCTACATCCGGCACAAATGGGTGGGGACAGCGGCGGTCGCGGTGATTTTTATGCTCAGCGTATATTATCTTGCGATCTCAAAGAACAATCCGTTTTTGTATTTCAATTTTTAGAAAAGAGGACGATTCATGAAATCTTTCTTTCATAAATATAAAATCATACTGTTTTTAGCAGTGTTTTGGGTTGCACTGTCGGTGGCGGGGTTTCTCGGCCAAAACACGGTGTACGCCGGTTATTCTGTGGATGTGCGGACGACGCCCTATTTTGTCCTGGTACTGCAGGGGATTCACGATAATATATTTCCCTGGAGCAGCAGTGTGGACGACAATTTGGAGCCCGTCGCAGTGCAGCAATATCCGAAGGAACATATCAGAATGACCGAACCGGGACAGACGCTGGCGCCCAGTGACATATCGGGGCAGGAAGCGGAGCCAAAACCAAAGAAAAAGACCTTTGAAGAGGTGGGGGACGATTATTTTGACGACGCAGTCTTTATCGGTGACTCGAGGACGGCGGGGCTTAGTATGTACGGCGGCCTCGACAACGCCACATTTTATGCCACCGTGGGCATGAATGTCTACGATCTCTGGGAGGACAGTTTCTGCGAGCTTGACGGGGAAAAGGTGACGCTTGAGGAGGCGCTTTTGGCGAGGGAGTTTAAGAAAATTTACTTTCAGATCGGGATCAACGAGATGGGTACGGGCACGGTGGACAGTTTTATGGAAGCCTATGAGAGTTCCGTACAGAAGCTGCGCAGTCTGCAGCCGGATGCGATTATTTTCGTGCAGGGCATCATGCGCGTGGCAAAAGAAAAGTCCGAAAATGACGCGATCTATAACAATGAGGGCATCAACGCGCGCAATGAGCGCATTGCAGCGCTTGCAGACGGTGAGACAATCTTTTATATTGACGTCAACGAGGTGGTTTCCGATAAAGAAGGAAACTTAAAAGAAGAATTAACATTTGATAACCTGCATTTGTATGCCACGAACTACGATATTTGGGTTGACTACTTAAAGAACAGAGGAATAATCGAACCATAGCATGTATAAGATGCATTTTTCCCGGAAAAAATACCTAACGAACAGAGGTATTTTTGGAAGGGAGAATTGCATATGTCTTTAAAGGTTGCGATAGTAGATGTACATGCCAGAGAGATTTTAGATTCCAGAGGGAATCCCACCGTGGAGGTGGAGGTGACAGCGGAGACGGAGACGACGGGCAAAAAGATTTCTGCCCGCGAGTCGGTGCCGTCCGGCGCCAGCACCGGTCAGTTTGAAGCCATCGAACTGCGCGACGGGGACGATAAGTATTTTGGCCTCGGTGTGCAAAAAGCGATCGACCATGTCAATACGAGGATACGCGAGGCGCTGCTCGGCAAGAATGTGCTTGATCAGCTTGAGATTGACCGTCTGATGGTGGAGCTCGACGGAACGGACAACAAGGGGAGCCTTGGGGCGAACGCCATTTTGGGTGTCTCTTTGGCCTGTGCAAAAACCGGCGCGAAAGCGCTTGAGATGCCGCTCTACCGTTATCTGGGCGGTACCAATGCCAAAGAGCTTCCGGTGCCGATGATGAATGTCGTAAACGGCGGCGTGCACGCAAAAAATTCACTGGATTTTCAGGAATTTATGATTATGCCGGTGGGTGCGAAAACCTACCGCGACGGTCTGCGCATGGGCGCGGAGGTTTACCATTTTTTGAAACAGATCTTAAACGAAGACGGCCATACGACGGCAGTTGGGGACGAGGGGGGCTTTGCGCCGAACTTTGACAGCCCAAGAGAAGTCTTTGCCTGCCTGGGGCGCGCTGTGGAAAAGGCGGGATATCAGGTGGGAAAGGATATCGTCTACGCCATGGATGCCGCTGCCAGCGAATTATACGACAAAGAAACGGACACTTATTTTTTCCCGGGGGAGCTTGCACCCGGCAGCGCAAACTGTGGCTGTGACGGCAAGGACGGCGAGGAGATCGAGCGCAGCTGCGTCTGTGAGGGCGTGGAAGTGGAGACGGCCTGCGGGTGTGAGGAGCGCGGCGTGCGGCGCAGTGCGGAGGAGATGATTGCGCTCTATGAGAGCCTGGTGAAAGAATTTCCGCTTATCTCTATTGAGGACGGCCTTGCCGAGGAGGACTGGGAGGGCTGGAAAAAGCTCACCGCACGTCTCGGCGAGAAAGTGCAGTTAGTCGGCGATGATTTGTTTGTCACCAATACCAAACGCTTAAAATGCGGGATTGATCTTGGAGCCGCGAATGCGATTCTTGTCAAGGTAAATCAGATCGGTACAGTCACGGAGGCGATGGACGCCATTGAGATGGCGAAGCTTGCGGGCTACGGGACCGTGATTTCCCACCGTTCCGGCGAGACAGAGGACGCGTTTATCGCAGATCTTGCGGTTGCCGTCAATGCCGGCCAGATTAAGACCGGAGCGCCCTGCCGCGCCGAGCGCACAAGCAAATATAATCAGCTGCTGCGAATCGAAGAAGAACTGGGAAAGAGTGCAAAATACAAGAAATAACGGAGTTTTAAAAATAATGGAAAAAGCAGTTGAAATATTTCCGTTGGTGTGCTATTATAACAAAAGTTGTAATTAGATACCGCAGGAGGGAAAGATTTTGGAAGTATTAAAAATGATTTTAACCGTTATTTTTATCTTGATAGCAATTGCACTGACAGTGATTATACTGATGCAGGAGGGAAAATCTGCAGGACTTGGAGCCATCGCGGGTGCTGCGGACACCTATTGGGGCAAAAACAAGGGACGCTCTATGGAGGGTATTCTGGTTAAGATGACGACCATCATGGTTGCCCTGTTTATCATTCTTGCGATCGTTTTAAATCTGGGTATTTTTTAAGAAACTTCGGAGCTGTCGGTTATGGCAGCTCCTTTTTATGTGCAGTGTGTCCAGCAAAGCTGGACCACACTTGCCCGCTTTATAGGAGTAACGTGCGGACGCGGCATGCGGGACGCGCAGCAAACAGGAAAGAAAATCTTTAACTGCTCGATTGCATAGCGGTGCGCAGCGGGATAAGATGCAAAAAGCGCATATTTTTAGAAAATTGCTGCCAGCGTAACCGGAAACGGCGCCGCCTGCGCGGCAGAATGAGAGGAACGATGAATCATAAATTATTAGAAGAGAGAAAACAGACAATCTATGCTTTTATCTGTGACGATCTCTATGTGCCGATGAAATTAAAAGAAATTGCGGCAGTGTTAAACATTCCCAAAGACCGGAGGGGCGAGCTTGTCGAGGTGCTCGAAGCCCTGATTTTGGAGGGTAAAGTGGAGGTCTCCGCCCGCGGAAAGTACTGTAAATCACAAGGGAAATACGCCGTCGGAGTATTTTTGGCGCATCCGCACGGTTTTGGCTTTGTGCGCATCGAAGACCAGGAGGAAGACATTTTTATACCGGCGTCGGAGACTGGAGGGGCATATCATCAGGATATCGTACAGGTGGCGCTCTCCGCCGCGGCGGGTTCCGGCAGCTCCCATGGCAGGAGAAAGACGGGAACGGTAGTAAAGATCATAGAGCGCGGTATGAGCCGGATTGTGTGTACTTACGAACAGCATAAAACATTTGGCTTTGCCGTCCCCGATCAGCCAAAGTTTGGAAATGATATTTTTATTTCCCAGGAGCGCTCGAAGGGGGCTGTCACTGGGCACAAGGTTGTCGTGGAAGTCACCGATTTTGGCGGCGGTGATAAAAAACCCGAGGGCAAGGTCCTAGAGATTCTGGGGCACATCAACGACCCGGGCACCGATATTTTGTCCGTGGTGCGCGCTTATAACCTTCCGGAGGAGTTTTCGGACAAGATTATGCGCCAGGTTGAAAATGTTTCCCATGAAGTTGGCGACGCCGACATGGCAGGGAGAGTGGATCTGCGCGGTCTGATGACGGTCACGATCGACGGGGAGGATGCAAAAGATCTGGATGATGCGATTTCGATTTCCATGGAGGGAGATCTGTATCATCTTGGCGTGCATATTGCCGATGTGACAAATTATGTGCAGGAGCACAGCGCGCTCGATGAGGAGGCAAAAAAGAGGGGGACTTCGGTCTATCTGGTGGACCGGGTGATCCCGATGCTGCCGCATGCGCTCTCAAATGGAATCTGTTCACTCAACGCGGGGGAAGATCGTCTGGCATTAAGCTGTTTGATGACGATCGACGGGAAAGGGAACGTGACCGACCATACCATTGCGGAGACGGTAATTCGTGTGGACCGCCGCATGAGCTATACCAATGTAAAGAAAATCCTTGAGGATAAAGACCCGCAAGTGTGCACAGAGTATGAAACTTTCCTGCCCATGTTTGAAAAAATGGAGGAATTGGCCGCTATTTTGCGCAAAAAGCGCATGAAGCGGGGTTCCATAGATTTTGATTTTCCGGAGACGAAGATTATATTAAATGAGCAGGGGAAGCCGACAGAAATTAAGCCTTACGAGCGGAATGTGGCGACCAAAATAATCGAAGATTTTATGCTCGCGGCCAACGAGACGGTGGCGCAGGACTATTTTTGGCAGGAGATTCCGTTTGTTTACCGCACGCATGACATACCCGATACGGAAAAAATACGCAAATTGTCGACATTTATCAACAATTTTGGCTATCATCTGCATATTGGCCAGGAGGAAGTGCACCCGAAGGAGCTGCAAAAATTATTGGTAAAGATTGAGGGCACGCCGGAGGAGGCGCTGATTAGCCGCTTGACGCTGCGCTCTATGAAACAGGCTAGATATTCCACCCAGGGCACCGGTCATTTTGGGTTGGCAACGTCTTACTACTGTCATTTTACGTCCCCGATCCGCCGTTATCCCGATTTGCAGATTCACCGCATCATCAAAGATAACCTGCGGGGCAGGATGAGTGAAAAGAAACTCGAACATTATGAGCATATACTGCCCGAGGTGGCGAAACATTCCAGCGAGACCGAACGCCGCGCCGACGAAGCGGAGCGTGAAGTGGAAAAAATGAAAAAAGTCGAGTATATGGAACAGTATATCGGGGAAGAATTTGAGGGGGTCATTTCCGGTGTGACAGAGTGGGGCTTTTATGTGGAGCTGCCCAACACCGTGGAGGGGTTAGTGCATGTCAACAGCCTGACCGGGGATTTTTTCCACTATGACGCGCAGACTTATGAGCTGTGGGGCGAGACGACCGGCACCCGCTACAAACTGGGACAAAAGATTAAGGTTTTGGTGGCTGGCACCGATAAATTTATGAGAACGATAGATTTTGAGGTTGCTTCATGATAAGTTCATGTGGGTGTGGGTGAGATTTTTGGCAGAAAAAGCACAGAGAATTGACTTGCAAACTGCGGGCCGGTTCGTTATAATAGAATGAGTAAGCGGCGGCTGTGAGAGCATGGGCGCCGCTGCCGCGGGAGGATTTTTGGGTGGCGAAGGCAGAGAAGAAATTGATCGCAAACAACAAAAAAGCATATCACGACTATTTTTTCGAGGAGCGCTATGAGGCGGGAATCGCGCTGTGCGGCACCGAGGTAAAGTCTCTGCGCATGGGCAAATGCAGCGTCAAAGAGGCGTTTGTCCGCATTGAAAACGGGGAAGTGATCATCTATGGTATGCATATCAGCCCCTATGAGAAGGGCAATATTTTTAACCGCGACCCGTTGAGGCCCAAAAAGCTGCTCATGCACAAGAGTGAGATACGCAAACTGGTGGGCAAGATTGCCGAGAAAGGCTATACGCTGGTGCCGGTGGAGGTCTATTTTAAGGGAAGTCTGGTGAAGGTGGAGATCGCTCTCGCCAAAGGAAAGAAACTCTATGATAAGCGGCGGGATATCGCCAAAAAGGATATGCGAAGAGAGGCCGAGCGCGACTTCAAAGTAAGAAATCTTAATTAAACTATTTGGGCTTGTAATGGTTTCGACAGGGATCATGAAGCTGGAGAAGCGAGCCGCACGGGATGCGTCAAATTCCACAATTAAAATTAAACGCTGAAGACAATTTAGCATTTGCAGCCTAAGCTGCAAATTGCAGCCTGAGGGCTGTAGTCTGACCCAAAACACCCACATTTTGGGAATCAGGCTTCGACTTTGTGGGAAACGATATATGGTAAGCTTTGCCCATATAGGCGTACGATGAAGCTACTAAACCCGGTACTGTGTCTGTGCAGGACCGGCAGAGGGAATGTCAAATCATAGACTATGCTCGTAGAAGGACAGGGGATTGGTTTTTGGACACGGGTTCGATTCCCGTCAGGTCCACTGCTAAAAAGTAATCCATCCGCTATCAGTTTTTATCCATAGCGGATGGATTTATTTTACGTTCAGGGCATTTGCAGCTGCTTTTGTTGGGGGAAAGACCATTATGAATCAAAAAGAGATAGAAAAGCAATGGAAGAAAATGCTAAATACAGAAACCGCTTATATAAGCCGCAGTCTGAAAAAAGAGCGGGGACTCTGGCAAAATAAAATCGCAAAGTATGTGCCGGATAAGTTTGAGCATACTCTAAAGGAAGGTTTTTACAGGGCATTTCAACTGATCTTTGATAAGGGAACCGGGGTAATCGAAAAGACATACGATAAGGAAAAGAAAGAGCAGGATTATAAAATCCAGGAATTTGCGGCGGAGTTAAAAAACAGCCGTAAATCCGTGAAGGCTTTTCAAAAATCGGCGGCACGCAGCCAGGCCGTCAACGGGGTACTGTCCGCCGCAGAAGGCATAGGTATGGGGATATTTGGAATGGGGATACCGGATATCCCGCTGTTTTTGGGGCTGCTTTTAAAAAGTATCTATGAGATTGCGCTGTCCTACGGTTTTTCCTATGACAGCGAGGAGGAGCAGATTTTTATATTAAAGCTGATAGAGACGGCATTGTTTGACAACGAAAGGCTCGAGGAGGGAAATACACAGCTCAATCGAATCATAGACGGGAACGAGCAACTTTCTGTGGACAGAGAAGAGCAGATGCGGCGCACGGCAGATGCCCTTGCAAATGAAATGCTGTACCTGAAATTCGTTCAGGGACTGCCGGTGGTGGGGATACTTGGCGGAGCTTCCGATCTCGTATATCAGCGGAAAATAAGCGAATATGCGCAGTTGAAATATAAACGGCGCTTTTTTTGCAAAATGAAAAAGACTGAGGAATCACATTTTACCTATCCTGGTTGAATCCTAGTTGAATGACGAAAAGTGCCTTGATAGTGGATGCGATATGTGGTAAAATGAAAAAAATAGCTCATTTGACCGGTTCCTTGTCTTGGCAGGCAGGGCTTGCGGCGGTGAAGCATTATGTTGTTTCGGATAATAAGAATGAGGGCTTGCAGGGGGGCAGGGGGATTCATCCTTTCGGGTCCATAGAAAGTACCGTATGACCGGTACTTTTTTATTATGCGCAGGGGTACATAAAATGCATCTTAAGAAAGCAGCTGCTGTCGCAGCGTGTGCTAGACGCGGCGGGCAGGGAGCTGGCGCGCCCGCTTGACACAGGCGCGCAAGGCGGATAGCGGCGAAAACTGTGATCGCTCAATCATACGGTGCACAGAGGAGGAAAATACTATGGGGCAGACAATGGCGTTGGCATCGTTCGGACTGCACGACCGCGTGGAGTTTTTTGGTCTTATGACCGAGCGGCTGGGGGAGCTTGCAGAAGAAAAGTATTGCCTGATTGCGGTGGATATCGGGCATTTTAAAGTGTTTAATAAATGGTATGGCTGGGAGGCGGGCGAGCGTTTTTTAAACCGCATTGCCAACGAGCTAAATCTGTTTGAAAAGAGAAACCACGCGATTGCCGGGTATTTTGGGGGCGATAACTTCGCGCTGTTTGTGGAGAACGATGAAGAACTTCTCGAGCGGATGCAAAAGAATCTGCAGGATGCGGCGTTTTCGATGGGCAATATGGTGGGATTTCTGCCGGTCTATGGAATCTATGAAGTGGTTGACCCTTCTGTTTCAGTATATAATATGTACGACTGTGCGCTGGCGGCGCTGGCGCATGTGACGAGCAAGTATGAGGTGCGCAGCTGTGTCTATGTGCCGGAGATGACAGAGCAGATCGAGGCAGAGCTGCGGATGATCATGGAGGTGAAAGACGCGCTTTTAGCAAAGCAGTTTACGTTTTATGTGCAGCCCAAGTGCTGCATTTCCAACGGCAAAGTGGTGGGAGCCGAGGCGCTGGTGCGCTGGATTCACCCCGAGCGGGGGCAGATACCGCCGGGAGAGTTTATCCCGGTGCTGGAGAAAAACGGTTTTATCGGCGATCTCGACCGCTATGTGTGGGAGGAAGTTTGCAGTGCGCTGCACGAGTGGAAAAAACAGGGCATTTCTCCGGTGCCGGTTTCCATCAATGTCTCGCGCATGGATATTCTGACGATGGACGTCGTTGGCTATTTAAAGAACCTGGTGGACAAGTATCAGGTGGACAAGAGCTTGATTAAAGTGGAGATTACCGAGAGCGCCTACACGGAGAACGAGGGAAAAATATTCCATACCATAAAAGAACTCAAAAAGGCTGGATTTACGATACTGATGGACGATTTTGGCAGCGGCTACTCTTCCTTAAATATGTTAAAGAGCGCGGTTGTGGACGTGATAAAGATCGACATGCAGTTTCTGGACATGTCGGAGGAGGAGACGAGAAAAGGCATTGATATTCTGGAGTCCGTCATCAATATGTCGAGCACGATGGGAATTCCCGTGATCGTGGAGGGCGTGGAGACAAAAAAGCAGGAGGATTATCTCGTGGGGATGGGCTGCCGCTATGCGCAGGGGTACTATTATTACAGTCCCATGCCGGTGCAGGAATTTGCAAAGCTTCTCGGCGACGAGCGAAATCTTGACCATCAGGGGCTGCGCAGCAGCCAGGTGGAACAGTTGCATCTGCGTGAAATGATGGATGCGGCATTGTTTGGCGATACGCAGTTGAATAATATTCTCGGGCCTGTGGTATTTTATGATATGTATAAAAACGATATCACCATCACGCGCGTCAATGATCTCTACTATCGGATGTCAGGGGCTGCCGACAATCAGGATACATCCTACACGAAAAAGTTCTGGAGCCATATTCACCCGGATGACAAGGAAAAAGTTCTGGATTTGTTTGACCGTGCATGCAGGTCTCCCCTGGTAGGCGTCAAAGGCGAGGGACGCTTTATCCGGGCGGACGGCAGTGTTTTGTGGATTCATCTGCGTTTGTTTTTGCTGCGCGAGCAGGCGGGGCACAAGCTGTTTTTCGGTGTGATCTCGGAGTATCAGCAGATGAAGAGCAGGCACATGAAACGGGACCTCTCAGCGGAGGAGCGAAAGGAGCTCGACGAGATCGGCATTACGAGGATTGAGGAGACTTCCGAGAATCTTCCGTGCGGTTTTGGGATTGTCAAGGTACATACCGATGAACAGGAAAACCCCCATGATTTTGAAGTGCTCTATGTCAATCAGGAGATGAGAAATATCTGCAACAGTGATGTGGGCAGGATGCGCAGGGTGATTTTAGACCTGTTCGACGATGAGGTTACGGTGTTGATGCAAAAGATCAAAGAAGCGGCTTACGGCGGCAGTACGATCAAGCATTTTTCGTACAGCAGCGCCACCTGCCGGTATCTTCAGATCACCCTGTACCAGTATCGGACAGGGTATGTGGGCGTGATTCTGCGCGATGTGACAAAGACTTATATCTATGAGAGTATTCTAAAGAGTTCGATGATGACCAATCACAAAGTATATTTTGTGCATTTGGAGGACGATTATTTCCGTATGGTGTATCCGGACGAGAACAGTATGCTAGAGCAGGGAAGTTATACGAAAACGGTTGCACGGATAATGGCAAACGGCGGTATTCGCCAGGATGCGGAGCATATCGCAGAGTTTTTGTCGATCGAGGGCATACGCGCCAATCTGCAGTATCGCAACCAGGCGGAACTATGCTATTGCAGGGAAAAATTAAACGGGAGGATGCAATGGTATGTCGTGCGCTTTAACGTCTGCGAGCGCTCGGGCGGGATGGTGCGGACCGCGGCGGCGACGCTGCAGAAAATACCCGATATCTCCAAGTGGAAACACGAGCAGGACGGCAAAAATTGGTGGAAATATTAGAGAAAGAGGGAAGGTGCGAACATGGGAATCAGCGCGTTAAAGAGTGAACTCCGTGATAAAATTCTTGCATATCAGTATCACACCCTGGGTGACGATATCTGGGAATATTTAGATACCTATGACAGATATCTTTCCTTTTCCGATTCGAGCGACGAACTGGCGGAGGCGGCTTTTTTGCGCGGTGATGTGGCATTTCATATGGGACGTTACCATGATGCCATGGAAGCGCTGACGAAGAGCCTGCAGATCGAGAAGTCTGTGGATTACGCTTATTTGGAGACAGACGCGCACAATCTGTTGGGCATGTTGTTCTCCTTTGTCGGCTATGAGGCGGAGGCGTTAGATCATTATCTGTCGGCGTTAGAGTCCGCCCGCATGAAAAAGAACCTGTACGGCGAGGTGTCTGCACTGTTAAATATCGGTCTTCTCTATGAGAGTATGCGGGATTACAAAAAAGCCATGTCCTACTACCAAAAAAGCTGCCATGTGGCCAACGGCGATCTGTCGGCCTCGCGCGTGCTTTTGTTCTTGCTCGGCATGATACAGCAGGCACAGCTTCTTTGCCGCATGGGCAACTACGCGGAGGCGGAGAAAAAGAAGCGGGAGATTGATTCTTATTACCATATTGTGCAGCAGGACGAGATCTTGCTCTCCGAGAGTATTTTAGAGGTTCAGTTGGCCGAACATGCGGGCAATTACAAAAAAGTGGAGGAAAGGATTCATGCCATTCGTCATTTTTTGAATCATGACGATCAATATTTAGAGCAGATCGACACCTATGTGGAGTTCTGCCGTTTTTTAGTCAGGAATGGAAAAAAAGAACATGCCAGGGAATTTCTGCACATGCTGCAGGAAAAGATCAGCGTCACCGAGTTTTTGCATTTCCGCTTAAAGATCGAAGAGCTGGAAGTGCAGTACCAAAAGCAGTATGGAGACGAGGAGCACTATAAGCTCGCCTGTGTTCATTATCAAAATATGGTGCAGGAACACGCGGATACGCTCAAGGGCTTCCGCAGAAAGAACCTGCTCAACATAGAAAACCTGCAGGAACTCGAGAAAAGACGGCTGGAGTTTGAGATCAAGAGCAAATGTGACCTTGTGACGGGACTTCTCAACAAAAAGGCGTTCCAGCAGGAGGTAGAGGAGTATCTCACCGACCGGCAGCGCAATATCACGGACGCTATGGTGATGATCGACATTGATAATTTTAAATTGATTAACGACAGTTTCGGGCATCTGATCGGGGATGCAGTAATCAACAGGCTGTCCGATCTGATTAAAGATCAATTTGGCAGAGAAATATGCGGCAGGTTTGGCGGAGACGAATTTTTGCTTTTTATCAAGAGCTGTGATGATATGGCGGTCGTGGAGGCCAATGTCGAGTATCTGCGGGAATCCTTCCATGAGCTGGCCTTCGGGAAAAACCAGGATCTGCACAATACGCTCAGTATCGGTGTCTCCTACAACAACGGGGTCAACACCTCCTATAACACAATGTTTTCCTGCGCCGATGAGGCGCTCGCTAAGGCAAAGGAATACGGGAAAAACAGGGTTGCATTTTTTGAAATAAAACGAGGATTATTAAAATATGTCTAAGACAGAGAGCATTATCGACGGATTTGAATTTGCAGATTTAAAAGAGGCCATGCAGGCCGCCAAAGAGGTGGAGGGAGTGCGCTATATCCGCACCAAAACAGATTTGGCCAATCCCGAGATGGTTTTACAGATCTATAATAAGATGGTTTCCCAGGAAATGTTTGACACTGTGGTCGGGTACTGTTATCTGAAAGAACTGCAAAATTATCTTTATGACGCCAGGGTTATCGCAGATCACGCCATTTTGCCGATCAAAATAGATCGCCCCGGGGCAAAAGGCGGCGCGGGGGAGTCTACGGCACATGCGGATGAACCCAAACAAAAGGAGACGCCAGTGAGACCGGCACAGCCGCGGGTCACAGAAAATACACAGCCGCGGGGTAAAGTAGATCATACAGATTATAAAGTGCGCAGTCAGGTGCTTGGGATTGTCAGCGCGGTTTTGACGGTTTGTGTGATTTTGATGTTTGTAATCATGGCGACGAGCGGCAGTCCAAACATTTTAAATTATGAAAATCAGCTGATAGATAAATACGAGCAGTGGGAGCAGGAGCTGGTGGAGAGAGAAAATGCGGTGAAAGAGAGGGAGAGGCAGCTTGGACAAGATTAAGATTCTGGTGGTGGACGATGAGAGCCGCATGAGAAAACTGGTGCGGGACTTTTTAGTGCGGGAGAGTTACGAGGTATTGGAAGCCGGTGACGGGGAGGCGGCGCTGGATTTGTTTTACCAGGAGAAAGACATTGCACTGCTGATACTGGACGTGATGATGCCAAAGATGAATGGCTGGGAGGTGTGCCGGGAGGTGCGGGAACACTCCAAGGTGCCGATTATTATGCTGACCGCAAAATCAGACGAGAGCGATGAGCTTACGGGTTTTGATCTGGGCGTGGACGAATATATTACGAAGCCGTTTTCACCAAAGATACTGGTCGCACGGGTCGGAGCGATCCTGCGCAGAAGCGGCAAGGGAACCGGGGAGAGCGAGCTTTTGGACAAAGGCGGCATCGTGATCGACAAGACGGCGCATATGGTTACGGTGGACGGAAATCGCATTGACCTAAGCTATAAGGAGTTTGAGCTTTTGTCTTATTTCCTTGAAAACGAGGGGATTGCCCTCTCGCGTGAAAAGATCTTAAATCATGTGTGGAATTATGACTATTTCGGCGATGCGAGGACCATTGACACGCATGTAAAAAAACTGCGCGCAAAGATTGGGGAGAAAGGCGAGTATATCAAGACGATCTGGGGCATGGGCTACAAATTTGAGACCAGATCGTGACAGTCTGCGCGGGCGACAGCAGTGTAAGATCATTGTGGTTGCGAAAAATCATCAAAGGTTTGGATATATGAAAAGAAAGAAAACAGAGAAGCGGTCTTATTCGCTGACCGTGGAGATCGCGGGTATTATTATAGGATTGGTGCTGGGAACCGTGGCCCTCTGCTGGTTTTTAAACACCGCCCTGTTGGGGCAGTATTACGAGACGAAAAAGGTGACGACACTGCTCGACGGATTTGAGATGATCGATATGGTCAGTGCCGAAAACGGGTTTGCTTCCTCAGAGTTTGAGGTTGCTTTTGAAAATTTTTGTGCCAACGGCAATATCACGGTGATGATTATCAATTCAGATTTGACGATCGTGCGTTCTTCTGTGAGCGATACCTATCGTATGCTGATGGAGTTTCAGGATATTTTGTTTGGCAAAGAGCAGGAGCGCACGACGGTTCTAAAGGCATCGGGCGAATATGTGATCCAGAGAAGAACGGATGAGCGGTTGAAATCCGAATATCTGGTATTATCCGGCACGCTCTCCAACGGCAATCTGATTCTGATGCGTTCCGCTCTTGAGAGCATACGCGAGAGCGCGAAGATTTCCAACCGTTTTCTGCTGTATGTGGGCAGCGGTGTCGCTGTTTTGGGTATTTTATTGACGGTGTTTATCACGAAGCGAATCACCACGCCGCTGCTTGAGCTGACGGAAATCTCTAAGCGCATGGCGGACCTTGATTTTGACGCAAAATATACGTCAAGGCAGTCGCATCACAACGAAATCGACGAGCTGGGAAGCCACATGAATGAGCTTTCCAATACGCTCGAACGGACAATATCCGAGCTAAAGAGCGCGAACAACGGATTGATGATGGACATTGAAAAGAAAACGCAGGTGGATGAGATGCGCAAGGACTTTCTTTCCAATGTGTCGCACGAATTAAAGACGCCGCTGGCATTGATTCAGGGGTACGCCGAGGGACTTAAGGAGTGTATCAACGACGAGGAAGAGAGCCGCAATTTTTACTGTGAGGTCATTATGGATGAGGCGGATAAGATGAACAGTATGGTCAAAAAGCTGCTCACCTTAAATCAGCTGGAGTTCGGCAATGAGACCGTGCAGATGGAGCGTTTTAACCTGACGGAGCTGATACAGGGCGTCGTGGATGCCGCGGAAATTTTATTGACCCAGCAGGGGATACAGCTTAGCTTTACAGAGCCGGCAGATGTCTATGTCTGGGCGGATGAATTTAAGGTCGAAGAAATTGTGACGAATTATCTGAGCAATGCGATTCATCATGCGGCGGATGAAAAGAAAATCGTGATTTCTTACGAGAGGGAGGAGACCAGGGTAAGAGTCTGCGTCTTTAACACCGGAAAACAAATTCCGGAGGAGGACCTTGACAATATCTGGATTAAATTCTATAAAGTGGATAAAGCGCGGACGAGGGAATACGGCGGCAGCGGTATCGGCCTTTCGATTGTCAAAGCGATTGTGGATTCCTTTCATCAGGAGTGCGGCGTAATCAACCGTGCAGACGGCGTGGAGTTTTACTTTACACTTGACACTGGAAATTAACAAATACACTGCCCGCAGGCGGATTTTTGTAAAAAATTTTGATTTGTAAAAATTTCGGTTGCTATCTGCTTCCGAAAATGCTAATATTATTATATCATATTATAGAAATGGTGTAACATATCCTATGAAAAGATCGAGAGCACAGATGATACTGGCGGCATCCATGGGTTTGATGCTGTTGGGGGGCTGCGGCGAAGTACCGTACAGCCTGACAGATAGTGAGCAAAATATCATAGTGGATTATTCAGCACATATTGTGTCAAAGTACAATTCCTACCAAAAGAACGGCCTTACCTGGGTTGATTTTGCGGCGGAGGAGGAAGAGACGGAGACACCGCCGGAGGATACGCAGGCAGGTGAGAGCGAGCAGCCGGAGGAGGCGCCGGAGATTTCGGGCGGCGAAGCGCCGGGCGAGGCAGAGTCTTCTTTGCAGAAAGCTACGCTCAACGAGCTGTTTGGACAGCAGGGCATTGCCGTGGAGTATGCGGGAGCTTATCTGACCGACAGTTATGTGCAGGATACATATTATGCACTGTATGCCGACGCGGGAAAGCAGTATCTGGTGTTGCAGATCGATTTACAGAATACGGCCGGCGTTGATGTTAGCGTTGACAATCTGGGCTTGGTCTCAACGTTTCACGCAGTTGTAAACGGCGACCTCGAGATCCCTTCCGAGATGACCGTGCTGTTGGAGGATTTTGCACAGTTCCGGGACACTGTGGCGGCCGATGAGAAAAGGCAGACAGTGTTGTTGTTTCAGGTGTCGGATACCATCCCCGATGTTGCGAGTTTGGACCTTTATGTCACCATGGGTGGAGAAAAATACCAAATTATTTTATAATATTTTGCGAAAATAAATGTAATTTTTTGAATACTTATGCTATAATGGTGGCAGGTCAAAAAATTGCGATGGAAATATATGCGCAGGAGGAGAAGAGCGGAATGGATACAAATATTTTATTGGAATCTGGAACAAATGAGCTGGAAGTCCTGGAGTTTACCTTGGGAGACAGCCACTATGGCATCAATGTGGCGAAAATTCTTGAGATTTTAACTTATCAGCCGGTAACGCCAGTCCCGAATTCACATCCGAGTGTAGAGGGTATTTTTATGCCGCGCGACACGATGATGACGGTACTGAATCTGAGAAGATGCCTTGGCATGGAGGATGAGCAGAAAGAGGGCGGTCTGTTTATCATCACAAACTTTAATAAATTAAATATTGCGTTCCATGTAGATACCGTAATCGGTATTCACAGGGTATCATGGGAGTCGATTATCAAACCGGATTCCACCATCAACACCGAGGAGAACAGCGCTTCCACCGGTGTGATTAAGATGGAGGATAAACTGGTGATTATTCTCGACTTTGAGAAGATCGTCACGGATATCAGCCCGGAGACCGGTCTTAAAGTATCCGATATTGAGGACATGGACAGAGACAGAAGCGATGCGCCGATTCTCATTGCCGAGGATTCGCCGCTGCTTAGCAAGCTGATCACCGACTGCTTAAAGAAAGCCGGATACACAAATCTCATCATCACAATGAACGGCCAGGAGGCTTGGGATAAATTGCAGGAGTTTAAGAAAGCCGGTGAAGTGCGTGAGAAAGTACACTGTATTATTACCGATATTGAGATGCCATTGATGGATGGACATCGTCTGACGAAATTGGTAAAGACAGATGACGTGATGAAAAAGATACCGCTGATTATTTTCTCATCACTGGTAAATGATGAAATGAAACGAAAAGGAGAGCGTCTCGGTGCAGATGCACAGTTGACGAAGCCTGAGATTGGCAGTCTTGTACAAGCGATTGACAATTTGATTGATGAGAGCAAGAATTAGAAAGAAAGCCAAAAAGGGGATGTGATGCTTATCACATCCCCCTAATCAAGTTATAGGCCATTGGAGGTACTTTCATGAGTAGAACAGAAGATTACCTGGATGAATTACTTAATTCTGTATCATCATCGGAACAAGAAGGAAGCCAGGAAGGCGGAAGAGTAAGTAAGAAGAGCAAGACACCGGAGGATGATTTCTTAAGCGCTTTCGAGGAAGAGATTTTGTCAGGCGAGGACTCGGATGACTTTTTGCAGCAGTTTGAGCAGGAGCTTGATTTTGGCGGAAAAGGTTTTGACAGCTCCGCTGCTGCCAGTGAAAATATGGAGTCTCTACAGTCTGGCACAACAGAATTACAATCTGCGGAATCGGATGTATACGAGCAGCCCGATCTGGAGGAGGACACCGAGCAGCAAGATTCGGATGCGGACATTTTTGGAGGAGACATCGAAAACGACTCTATGATGGAGGACCTCGACAGTATTTTAAGCAGTGCCAAGGAGCGTATGGACGTTTCGGAGGACGGTTTGGGTACATTGGACGATGGCGGCGTTTTGATGGTGGATACACTGGGGGAAGGCCTGGGAGATGAAGTAGAGGAGGAGCCCTTTGCGGGCGGTTCTGATTTGGAGAAGAGACTGGAAAATATTGCCGATGCCACGGAGGACTTAACGGGAATTGGGGATCTGGGCGACGATTTTGGACTGGATGATCTGGAGGCTGAGCCACTGGAAGAGGAGGAGGCGTCCGAGCTTTCCCTGGATGAAATACCGGTGGATGCAGACATGGAAGACGACGGCGACGGCAAGAAAAAGAAACGAATGAAAAAAGAAAAAAGAAAAAAGAAAGAAAAGGGCGGCGCGTCGGAGGACGGCGAGCAGTTGACGTTCCTGCAAAAATTGTCGCGGATTGTATTTGGGGAGGACGAAGAAGAGGACGGCGACGGCGCCAAAGGCGAGGATGGCGGTGGATTAGCCGGCGATGACTTAGATGCCGAGCTTTTAGGAGAGCTTGGAGGCGCGTCCGGGGGTGCACAACCCGATAAGAAAGCCAAGAAAGAAAAGAAAAAGAAAGAGAAGAAGCCGAAAGAGAAAAAGCCGCCGAAGGAGAAAAAGCCAAAGCCCCAGAAACCAAAGAAAGAGAAAAAACCCAAAGAGAAGGATTTGACACCGCCGCTTCCCAAGATACCGGTGTTATTGATCTGCATCATGACAGGGTCGTTTTTGGCGCTCATTTTGGTGGGAACCAACCTGGTCGGATATTCGAGGCCCTTTGCGGAGGCAGAACGCGCATACAAGATGGGCAGTTATACCGAAGCATACCGCTATGTGCGGGGAATGGAGATCAAAGAAAAAGACAAGGATCTTTTTGAAAAGTATCGTATTATGGCCAATGCGCAGGGGAAATTTGACGCTTACCAGAGTTTTATGGAGGCCGGAATCTATGATATGGCGCTGGATTCTCTTATCCAAACGGTCGGAAGATGCGATAAGTATGCGTTTGATGCAGAGGTCTACGACTGTTACAGTGAGTTGATTGCGCTCAAAGATTCTGCGGTTGGGGCGCTCAGTACATTTGGCATCAATGAGCAGCGCGCAGCGGAACTTTATGTAATCGAGGATAAAAAAACGTACTCCATAGAACTCCACACGATTTTACTCAATGCAGGGTTGGTGACAGAAGAGTGATAGCGATTATAGATTATGATGCGGGTAATTTAAAGAGCGTGGAAAAGGCGCTTTGTGCGCTGGGAAAGCAGTGTGTAATTACCAGAGATTACAGAGAGATTTTAAAGGCAGATAAGGTAATCCTGCCCGGGGTAGGGGCATTTGCAACTGCTATGGAACAGCTGAAAAAATACGAGCTGGACAAGGTGATTTATGAGGTGGCCGCAAACAATACGCCGTTTCTTGGCATATGTCTGGGATTGCAGCTATTGTTTGCGGGCAGTGAGGAAAATTCCGGCATAGAGGGGCTGCATCTTTTGGAGGGGCGCATCTTGCGCATCCCCGATCAGGAGGGGCTTAAAATACCGCATATAGGATGGAATTCTCTGACGCTGCACAACCAGGGAAGACTATTTGAGGGGCAGTCCGGGCAGCCTTATGTCTATTTTGTCCATTCGTACTATCTGGAGGCGGAGGATGCGTCGATCGTAACGGCTAAAACCGAGTACGGAGTTTCGATTCACGCCTCGGTGGAACAGGGCAATATCTTTGCCTGCCAGTTTCATCCTGAGAAGAGCGGGACGGTTGGCCTTGAGATTTTGAAAAAATTTGCGGACGCTTAGGCAGTGACAAGGGAGGACTACATATGTTTACAAAGAGAATTATTCCCTGCCTGGATGTCAACGGAGGGCGTGTCGTCAAGGGCGTCAATTTTGTCAATCTAAGGGACGCGGGCGACCCGGTAGAGATTGCGGAGGCCTATGATCAGGCGGGCGCGGATGAGCTGGTCTTTTTGGATATTACCGCCACCTCCGATGCGCGGGCGACCGTAGTCGATATGGTGCGCCGGGTGGCAGATAAAGTTTTCATTCCGTTTACTGTGGGAGGAGGTATCCGCACTGTTGAAGATTTTCGCGCGTTGCTGCGGGAGGGCGCCGACAAGATTGCGGTCAATTCGGCAGCCATAGACCGGCCGCAGTTGATCGCCGAGGCGGCGGATAAGTTTGGCAGCCAGTGCGTGGTGGTTGCGATTGATGCCAGAAAGAGAGAGTGCGGTGAGGGCTGGAATATCTATAAGGCGGGAGGCCGTATTGACACAGGTTTGGACGCTGTCGAATGGGCGATAAAAGCAGAACGGTTAGGCGCCGGTGAGATTCTTTTGACGAGTATGGATTGTGACGGTACCAAGGCGGGCTACGATATCGCGCTGACCCGGGAGATTGCCGCGAGCGTTTCGATTCCGGTCATCGCTTCCGGCGGAGCCGGTACGGTGGAGCACTTTTATGATGCCCTGACAGCCGGTCGGGCCGATGCGGCCTTGGCTGCGTCTCTGTTTCACTATAAAGAGCTGGAGATCGGTGAAGTGAAAGAATATTTGGCGGAGCGCGGCGTGCCGGTCAGAAGATGAGAGCGGCGTTTTTGTGATGAGGAGGAAATGAGTATGGCGATGTTGTCGAATGATTGGCTGGAGGCGGTGGCGGAGGAGTTTAAGAAGCCCTATTACCGGGAACTGTATCAGTTTGTGAAGGATGAGTATGCGAGGACTGTCGTGTATCCGCCGGCGGATGATATTTTTAACGCGATGCATTTTACGCCGTTAAAAGAGGTGAAGGTTCTGATTTTGGGGCAGGACCCCTATCACAATGTAAATCAGGCCCACGGCCTGAGTTTTTCCGTTCTGCCCTCCCAAAAAGACATACCGCCGTCTTTGCAGAATATATATCAGGAGTTGCACGATGACTTGGGCTGTGACATGCCGAACAACGGGTATCTGAAAAAATGGGCAGATCAGGGTGTTCTGCTTTTAAATACGGTGCTGACGGTGCGCGCCCATCAGGCAAATTCCCATCAGGGCAAAGGCTGGGAGAAATTTACGGACGCCATCATCTCGGCGGTCAATGCCAAGGAGGAGCCGGTCGTTTACCTGCTTTGGGGCAAACCCGCACAGAGCAAGGCGCCGATGCTGACAAATCCCAATCACTTGATATTAAAAGCGCCGCATCCAAGTCCGCTCTCAGCATACCGCGGATTTTTTGGATGCAAACATTTCAGCCAGGCCAATGATTTTTTGCGGCAGCATGGAGTTGCTCCCATAGACTGGCAAATCGAAAATCTGTGAGAGCGGTGCTTGTCCGGCGCTGCAGGCGACTTTAATGGCTTGTTGCACGCGACAGTCGATAAGTTTCACTCCCGCAAAATGTCATAAACGGAATGGATAATGTTGTAAAAAGCACTTGAAAATTCTATTTTTCCAGAGTAAAATAAAGGTAATAAGAAAGGTCGTTACGCGATGGTTCATCGTCGCCGGCGATTTTCTGTAAGTCCACAGCGGACTGAGATTTGATGCGTTCTAAGACGCAGGTTAAGAAGAAATAAAAATATAATAAGAAGGAGGAGATATTATGTTTTCCGGTAATAGTAATTCATTCGGCATGTTCAACATTAATTTCAGCGATTATGCAGCAATTCGCAATGGAAGTTACCGCAGACTGTTGGCAGCTCACTACGCAATGGATAATAAAACATCTAAGAGCAGAACTGTTACAACAAAAGACTGGGTTGTAAATAAGGCAGACCGATACGGTATTGACGAAGACACCAAGGAAAAAGATAAGGATACAGAAGTGAATCCCGAGAAGAAAGCTTACAACACAGTGCAGACCAATGCACAGTCGCTTAAGAGCGCAACCGATAAGCTTACAGAGGTTGGCAGTAAGTCTGTATTCAACAAGGTGGAGGTCAAAGACGAGGCCGGCGAGACCAGCATGCAGTACGATACGGATGCGATTTATAAGGCGGTTAAGTCGTTTGCAGATAATTATAACAGTACGATAACATCCGGGGCTGAGACTAAGTCTGACAATGTGAATCGTACCGTGCGTGCGATGATCAATTATACCAAGGCGAATCAGAGTGCACTCAGTGCAATCGGTATCGAGATTGGCAAGGATAACAAGCTGACCGTGAACGAGGATAAGTTTAAGAGTGCAGATATGGAGCGCGTACAGAACTTGTTCAGTGGAAGAAATTCCTACGGTTCACAGATTTCCTCACAGGCAGATCTTATGAACAAATATGCAAAGAGTGCGGCAGCAGCGACAAGTACCTATACGCAGAGCGGCAAGTACAATTACTTTGATTACAGTGCGATGTTTAGTTCCAGCATCTAGACAGTTGGAACGATAATGCGACAGGGCGTGAGAGATGATATCTCTTGCGCCTTTTTCGGGTGTACGCGGCACTTGGCAAATGAAATTGCAGCCGGATATAGAAAGAGAAATGCAGGGAATAAAAGATGGAAAAGAAGAAAGTTGTGGTTGGCATGTCGGGCGGAGTGGATTCTTCCGTCGCGGCGTATCTGTTAAAAGAGCAGGGTTATGATGTGATCGGAGTCACGATGCAGATCTGGCAGGAACAGGAGTGCGCCGTGCAGGAGGAAAACGGCGGCTGCTGTGGCCTTAGCGCTGTGGAGGATGCCAGGCGGGTGGCCGATCGTTTGGGCATACCCTATTATGTGATGAATTTCAGACAGGAATTTAAAAAACATGTGATCGATTATTTTGTCGACGAATATCTGCATGGTAGAACGCCCAATCCCTGTATCGCTTGCAACCGCTACGTCAAGTGGGAAGCGCTGCTGCAGCGCAGTTTGGAGATCGGCGCCGATTATATTGCGACAGGACACTATGCCAGGGTGGAGCGGCTCTCTAATGGCAGGTATGCCATCCGCAATTCCGTAACGGCGCAGAAAGACCAGACCTATGCGCTCTACAGCCTCACGCAGGAGCAGTTAGCGCACACGCTGATGCCGGTGGGCGATTATGAAAAGCATGAAATTCGCGCCATGGCGGAGGAAATCGGGCTGGCCGTCGCGCAAAAAAAGGACAGCCAGGAGATTTGTTTTATACCTGATGATGATTATGCGGGGTTTATCGACCGAGCGTGTCCGGGAGAGGTGCCGCCGCCCGGCAGCTTTGTGTCAGCTTCGGGAGAGATTTTGGGGCGCCATAAAGGCATCACCCATTATACGGTCGGTCAGCGTAAGGGGCTTGGCATTGCCCTTGGGCGTCCGGTGTTTGTGACTGAGATACGTCCCCACACAAATGAGATCGTGCTTGGCGAGAATCAGGATGTGTTCACGATGGAATTGTACGCCGATCATTTGAATTTTATGGCGATAGAGGATATCCGGGAGGAAACGATATTGACTGCAAAGATACGCTACTCGCATATCGGCAGCAGGTGTAAGGTCACGCGAATCGGGGAAGACTGCATCCGCTGTGAATTTTTTGAGCCTGTGCGGGCTGTGACGCCGGGACAGGCTCTGGTGCTCTATGACGGGGAGTATGTGGCGGCAGGTGCAGTTATTCTTGGCACAAAAAATGGTTGATTGCTTGTGCAACACCGCTCTCGTCGTTTGTCAGGGTGACAAAGTCCGCGATTTGTTTTACTTCCGGAGTCGCGTTGCCCATGGCTACGGCGACGGCTGCTGTATTTAAAATGGGGATGTCGTTTTCGGTGTCGCCGCAGGCCATCGTCTCAGAGAGCGGTATCTGAAGCTGTTTACAGAGATTTTCCAGACCGGTGCCCTTTGTGACCCCGTATTTGGTAAATTCTATATTGTGATAGCCGCCGCAGACGAAAGAGACCGTGGAGTGGGCAGACAGAAATTGTATGACATCATCGCGCAAGAGAAAGCTGCCGTCGGGCTGTCTGTAAAAATTGAGGGTCATTTTCTGTACAAAAAGCTGGCGCTCTCTGATGTAGGCTGCTAAATCCGGAACAAACACGCGGGTATTTTTGATGTATTCGCGTATCGAGAGCGGCATGGAGAGCAGGTCAATTTTGTCACGGCAGGAGGCGACACAGTAGCAGCCGCCGTCAATGAAGGCATCCATATGGATGTCTTTTTTTTGAAGTTCTTCGATCATCGGACAGACCTGTTGCGGGGACATATAATCAGAGTACAAAAGGGCGTCGTCCATGAGACGATAGAGTGCGGCACCGTTGGTGGTGATCGCATACTCGACGCCCAGGGAAAAGAGCTGCTCTTTTGGCAGGCCGACGTAGGGGCGGCCGGTGGAAATCACCACGGTGATGCCACGGTCGGAGGCGGCACGGATGGCCTGCTGATTCTCTTTGGTGATTTCACTTTGGGTGTTAAACAGTGTTCCATCCATATCCAGGGCAATCAGACGAATATTTTTTGACATGATGTTCTCCGTTTCTATCTGTGATAAAGTTATTTTTATGATTATTCCCATCATCGTAGATCAATAACCGTTTTGGAGCGGCCAAGACAGCCAGTGTCCGGGACGCTCTTTTTATTATAGGAAAAGATAGAAGAAAGTACAAGCCCAAATTGACCGAAGAGCCGGCCGGGGTGTGAAATGTGCCTGGCTGTATGTTTGAAGAGCTTATGCCTATGAGATTATGAGATTTAGTGTCTGCAAGATTTCGGGATTTAGTGTCCGCAAGATTTTGAAAGTTTGTGCCTGCAAGATTTTGAAAGTTTGTGCCCGCAAGATTATGAGATTTAGTGTCCGCAAGATTTTGGGATTTAGTGTCCGCAAGATGTTCTTGACATTGGATTCGCAGTTGCGCATAATGAAAACGGATGTTATGTAGAAGAAAAACATTTGTTGTGTTATTACATAGAAAGAACCGGACTGCACATGATAATGATTGTGAGTCAGCAAACAAGTATACGGACATGATGAAACGGAGGCAGGAATGACAAGAGAAGATTTTCGTAACCTGTTCAAAAACGGACCGGTGCTATTGGATGGCGCCACTGGCACAAATTTGCAGAGGGCGGGGATGCCGGTAGGAGTATGCCCGGAACAGTGGATTTTGGAGCATCCAGACATTATGGTGGATTTGCAGCGGCGCTATGTGGAGGCCGGGACCAACATTCTGCTGGCGCCGACTTTCACTGCAAACCGCATAAAATTAGAGGAGTACGGACTGGGGGACAAGCTGGTTTCCATGAATACCGAGCTGGTGGAGCTGACTAAGCGTGCGGCGAAAGATCGGGCACTTGTGGCGGGAGATTTGACGATGACGGGGCGGCAGTTGTATCCGCTTGGAGAGATGCTGTTTGAAGAATTGGTGGAGATTTACAGAGAGCAGGCCAAGGTGATTGTGAACGCCGGTGCGGATTTGTTTATTGTGGAGACCATGATGAGTCTGCAGGAGTGCCGCGCGGCAGTTTTTGCGATCCGCGAGGTTTGCGACCTGCCGATTATGGTTTCTTTGACATACAATGAGGATGGCAGAACACTCTACGGGACGCCGCCGGAAGTTGCGGTTGTGGTTTTGCAGAGTCTGGGAGTGGATGCGGTGGGCATGAATTGTTCCACCGGACCGGAGGCGATGCTTGCGCCGGTGGCGCAGATGGCGCAGTATGCGCAGATTCCGATTTTGGTTAAACCCAATGCCGGTATGCCAGAGCTTCGGGACGGTGTGACGGTATATAAGACGACACCGGAAGAATTTGCCGCCGTGGGAAAAAAGCTGGTAGAGGCCGGTGCGTCTGTTATCGGCGGGTGCTGCGGGACAACACCGGAACATATCAGATCATTAAAAGATGCGGTCTCCGGTATGCAGACGGCTATGCCATTAAAACAAAGGCGCAGAATCGTAACCTCCGAGCGAAAAGCGGTGGAGATCGCACTCGAGGGCAGATTTATGGTGATCGGCGAGCGCATTAATCCTACCGGAAAGAAGAAGTTACAGGAACAGCTGCGGGAGGGCAGTCTTGCTCTGGTTCGCACCATGGCGATGGAACAGGAAGAAAACGGCGCCGACATTTTGGATATTAATATGGGGATGAACGGTATAGATGAGCGGCAGATGATGATAGATACTGTTTACGAGGTGACTTCAACGGTGGATTGTCCGCTCTGTATCGACTCAAGCTATGTGGACGTGATCGAGCAGGCGCTGCGCATTTATCCGGGAAGAGCGCTTATTAATTCAATCTCACTGGAAAAAGAAAAGCTTAAGCGTCTGCTTCCGGTGGCGAAAAAATACGGCGCGATGTTTATTTTGCTGCCGTTATCGGATGCCGGGCTGCCGGAGAATACCGACGAAAAGCATCGCATGATTCGCACCATTGTGGAGGCGGCGGAAAATATTGGTATGGCGCGGGAGGACATTATAGTGGACGGACTGGCAGCCACGATCGGCGCAAATCCCAGAGCAGCGATAGAGTGTTTTGAGACCTTTGCCTACTGCAAACAAGAGCTGCATCTGCCGACCGTCTGCGGCCTCTCCAATATCTCTTTTGGGCTGCCGGAGCGCATCAATGTCAATACGGCGTTTCTGACGATGGCGATTGCAAACGGGCTGACGATGGCGATTGCCAATCCTGCGCAGGAAATGCTAATCAATGCGGCCTTTGCCTCCGATATGCTGCAAAACAGGCCCGACAGCGATATCCGCTATATTGAACGGATGAATGTAATGGCAGAAAAAAATGCCCGCATGGAGCGGATGCCGGCGAGGAGACAGGCAGACGGTAAGGCAGGTGAAAGAGAGCCAAACGCCTCGCCGATTACATCAGGATTGGACACACCGGGAACATCGGAAGAAAAAAGCCCGGTGTACGAGGCGGTGTTAAAAGGAAATAAAAATACCGTAATAGATGAAGTCAAAAAGCTTTTAATGGCCGGTTTGACGCCGGAGGCTGTGGTGAGCGATCATCTGATTGCCGCGATCAATGAGGTGGGAGCTCTCTTTGACAGGCAGAAATATTTTCTGCCGCAGCTTATCTCTTCTGCCAATACGATGAAACTGGCGATCGAGTATTTAGAGCCTATGCTGGAGCGGGAGACTACGGAGGAAAAAGCCACCATCGTCATGGCGACTGTGGAGGGTGATATTCATGATATCGGCAAGAATCTTGTGGTATTGATGCTGAAAAATTACGGCTACCGCGTCATCGATATGGGCAAAGATGTGCCGGCTGCCGCTATTGTGGAGGCGGCTATGCGCGAGCACGCAAAAATCATCGGTCTGTCTGCATTGATGACCACTACGATGATGCGCATGAAAGATGTGGTGGAACTGGTAAAAGAAAAGGGGACGCCATGCAAGGTGATGATCGGAGGGGCGGCGATCACGGAGAGCTTTGCCGAAGAGATCGGGGCAGACGGTTACTCAAAGGATGCGGCGGAGTGCGTAAAGCTGGTCGAACGTCTTCTGGCGGATGACGTGTCCTCCTAGTCGGACGTCTCCTGGCGGATGGCGTATCCTCAAAATAGTGACCACCGCATATGAAAAATTTATTAAATTTGGTAAATTTATAAATTTTTTATAGGCGAATGGGGAAACATATGCTATAATGAAAAAGTAATCTTATATGAAGAGAATATACTGTAAGAAAAACAAACATGTTTTTTTTGCATATAGAATAAGCGGAGGAGGTTTCCACTATGAACAAGATGGAGGAATTAATCAACATGACAAAAATCAATGAGCTTCTAAACAAAAAGGATAAGGAAGAAAAGAGGAATTCCAAAGTTGTTTGGATTTTTGCAATTATCGGTATTGTGGCAGCGTTAGCAGCGGCGGCATACGGAATCTATCGTTTCTTCACACCTGATTATTTGGAAGATTTTGAGGATGACTTTGAAGATGATTTCGAGGACGATTTCTTTGAAGATGAGGAAGAAGAAGCGTCTGCTTCCAAAGAGGAAAAAGAGGAGGCAGCGGCTGAAGAGGAAGCAGAGGATTAAAGTAAAAAAGGCTGATTGGAAAACAGAGAATTGAAGTAAAAAAGCTGAAAAAGCAGAGAATTAAAGTAAAAAAGGGCTGTAGAGGCAGTGAGAGCTGCTTATACAACCCTTTGTTTTTTATTGCAACAGCAAGAATCTTGTCGCTGCAAGATGTTAAAATAGGCTGCACAAAAAATATAATGAGGTGCTAGTACAACGAATTATTCATTTCTAATACATTGGCGCAGAATGTTTTTTTCCTATGCAAGGCGGAGGAATGAGGCGCAACGGTGGCTACGTCAATTGACGACAACGAAGCAGATAAAACATCAGACAAGCCAAGATGTCAGTTCATTCATATTCGTTGTACTAGATATTGGAAGCGGGCAAGAAACATCCTGTGCAAAAATAGTACATTTATGATGCCCGTTGTATCAGTAGAGACAACATAGCGTGATGGAGGAGAATTAGATTGAAAAAGGGACAAATACTGGAGGGGAAGGTAGATCATGTAGATTTTCCCAACAAGGGAGTTGTGTTTGCGGAGGATGGGACGCCTGTCGTGGTGAAGAATACCATTCCCGGTCAAAGCGTGCGTGTTTCGGTCAATAAGGCCAGAAAGGGAAAATGTGAGGGAAGACTGCTGGATATACTGGAACAGTCGCCGTTGCAGTTAGAGCGGTCGGCCTGTCGCTATGACGGAATCTGCGGCGGCTGTAATTATCAGAGTCTGCCGTATGAGAAACAGCTGGCGCTCAAAGAAGAGCAGGTAAAAAAGTTATTGGACGATGCGATTCTGCCGGAAAACAGGACGTATGAATACTGGGGCATCAAAGAGAGCCCAAGAAAGAATGAATACCGCAACAAGATGGAGTTTTCATTTGGAGATGAGTATAAGGACGGCCCACTGGCGCTGGGGATGCACAGGCGGAACAGTTTTTATGATGTGGTGAGTGTGCCGGACTGTCAGATTGTTGACGGCGATTTTCGGACCATCCTGCGTTCCACACTGGCATTTTTTCAGGAAAAGGAGACGTCATATTATCATAAACAGCGACACACGGGTTATCTGCGCCATCTTCTGGTGCGCAAAGCGGTAAAGACGGGGGACATTCTCGTTGATTTGGTAACTACTACACAATTGTGCGACATCGGGCATGATGGCGGCACTTCTCAATATACCGCCGATGATGAGCGTCAACTTTTGCAGGGCTGGTGTGAAGTTCTCTTGGCGCAGCGATATGAGGGCAGGCTGATCGGCATACTGCATACGAAGAATGACAGTGTGGCAGATGCGATCTGTGATCAGGGGACGGATATCTTGCAGGGACAGGATTTTTTCTTTGAGGAATTGTTGGGTTTGCGGTTTAAAATTACACCGTTCTCCTTTTTTCAGACAAATTCGCTGGGGGCGGAAGTGCTTTACGACACAGTCAGACAGTTTGTCGGAGAAGCTTTAACGGGCCAGAACGTGGTGTTTGATCTTTATTCCGGCACAGGGACGATCGCGCAGATGCTTGCACTCGTGGCAAAAAAAGTAGTCGGTGTCGAGATTGTGGAGGAAGCCGTGGAGGCGGCGAAAGCAAATGCTGTCTTAAATGGGCTGCATAATTGTGAATTTATCTGCGGTGACGTGCTGAAGGTGATCGATACCCTTACTGACAGGCCGGATTATATTGTGCTCGATCCGCCCCGCGACGGTATTCATCCCAAAGCATTGGGGAAAATTATACACTATCAGGTGCCCCATATGATCTATATTTCCTGTAAACCCAGCAGTCTTGCGAGAGATTTGGAGGCGTTGCAGGCAGGGGGGTATGTGGTGGAAAAAATGTGTATGGTTGATATGTTTCCGGGGACGGTGCATGTGGAGACTGTGTGTTTCATGTCTCTTAAAATATAAGGTTTTCGACCGTTTTTGTACAATAAAAATGTTGTTTTGTCCTCCATTTGTCCACGGTGATTATCGCCGTGGACAAAATTTATACTGCAGACGCGGCTCTTTCAAATATTTCGACGCTCTGGTTTTTCATATCTTCCGTGTCATGCGCATATGTTTGTAGTGTTGTTCCGATATTAGAGTGCCCAAGCCGCATCTGCACGTCCTTAATGTTTGCCCCACCCTCTACCAGCATGGTGGCGTGAGTGTGCCGGAGGGAGTGATAGTCGAAGTCAATGTGCAGCTCTTTGTGTATAACGCGTGCGCAGTATTTAAAAGAATCTGTGCTGATATACTCCCCGTTTTCCCGGATGCATATAAGATTCACTTTTTCGAGTGGGGATTTCAGCGTCGATTCCCCGGGCATAATTCGATAGATAGTATCTCCCTTTTCGTCCTTTTCCGGCGAAAGATAATGCTCGGTGTAATATTCCCCGTACTGCATCCGGTTTGCCTCCTGCCTGTGCTTTTCTTTTTCTAAAGCATCGTCCAGGGTTTTCCCTATTTTGATAGTCCGCACAGAGCTTCTTGTCTTGGGTGCCGAAAAGTACCATGCGGATTTTTGTTCCTTTTTCCCTCGTATTATATAGTAGTAGTGTTTATAGTCCCTCTCCAAGGACTGTATGCTATACTGTTTGGAGATGCTGTGGATTGGTTGTTTTTTCCTACCACCTGATGGTTTAAGAAAGGCTACAACCACAGTCTCTTTGTATAGTTGTT